>CALZJD010000122.1:0-1118 GCA_945787795.1 Thermodesulfovibrionia bacterium
GGCAAACGGCAAGGCAGACCTTTCTGTTGCAATAATTTATGACACCATGTGGCACAGCACTGAACTGATGACACTTCCTCTTATGCAGGGAATTAAAGATGAGGGAGTGGAGTGTAAAGTGATTAAACTGAGGGCAACACCCATGAGTGCTGCAATAACCCAGTTCTGGAAATCAAGAGGCAGCCTGATTGGAAGCCCTACCCTTAATAATATTCTCTATCCATCCGTCGCAGAATTTCTGACTCACCTCAGAGGATTACGTCCCAAAAACAGGATTATGGGAGCATTTGGAAGCTATGGGTGGGGCGGAGGTGCGGTGAAAGATGCCTATGAGGAGTTTAAGAAAATGAAACTTGAAATAGTCGAACCCGGCATACAGGTAAACTATAAACCGTCAGGGGAAGATGAAGACAAGTGTTATGAATTTGGCCGGGAGTTTGCCGGAAAGGTAAAGGAATATCACTCAACCTTTGCTTAAGATGCGTATTTCATGAGCAATGATAGCGAAGCCCGCGTCAGAGATGTCCTGCATAATCTCAACTGGCTTTTGGATGCCCATGACAGTTCTGCAGATTTGATTAAAATTGATGGCAATACAGTCTATATCCTCTGCAAAGGCCAGTGTGCCTCCTGTGAGACAGAGTGCATACAGGTAGCATTCAGTGAAAGAATGCCCGAAGTTGAACTTGTGATTAAGGAATTGAATAACTGAACAGTGCTGCCTATAAAAAAGAATATATTGGCGCTCCTTGAAAGCAGAGACCTGCAGGAAATCTCCAGACTACAGGCATCTCCTTATAAGATAATCAACACCCTTGTATCTCTCTCGTATGATAAAAAGAACCCGATTTCCTGGCGCGCAATTGAAGCAGTAGGTCTTTTTACGGCTGAAATGGCAAAGGAGGATACAGAGTTTGTCAGAAACATTGTGGGACGACTGCTGTGGATGATCAGGGACGAGTCAGGGGGAATAGGCTGGAGCGTTCCTGAAATGCTGGGCGAGATTGTAAAAAATAATCCCGTTATTTGTGCTGATATAGCTCCGGTAATAGTCTCATTTTATGAAGAACTGATGCTCGCAACAGGAGTACTATGGGCGGTTGGAAGCATCGGCAATA
>CALZJD010000122.1:1131-7034 GCA_945787795.1 Thermodesulfovibrionia bacterium
ATGAAGAAACAACATCATATGCAATTCCATCAATACGTCCATTTCTCATGTCATCGGACGCAATGCAAAGGGGATATGCTGCCCGTGCACTTGGTGTGCTTGGTGCCGCAGTCGCAAAACAGGATATTGAAAGACTGGTTAATGATGACAACCTTATCCCTGTTTATCATGATGGAGATTTGCAGGATAAAACTGTAGGGGACCTGGCACATGAGGCTTTAGGCAGGTTATAATTCTGATATATTTCATATATATTAATCAGAAATAAAACTTTTTTTACCATGTTTTATTTCTCTCTCATTTCAATTCATGCATAATTCAGCTTAGATGAAAAAACAGTTCGAACAGATAGATATTTCAGGGGATGTCGGTCTTAAGGTCTGGGGGCAGAACCGGGAGGAGTTATTTAAAAACGCAGCCAGGGGCATGTCCGAACTGATTACTGATGTATCAGCAGTTCCTGAATCAGAGCAAAGGGAAGTCCATGTTGTAGCAGAAAGTAACGAAGACCTGCTTGTCCAGTGGCTCAATGAACTGGTTTTTTTATTTGATACTTATAATTATGTCTGTAAAAGTTGTTCGCTAAGCATTGTTCATAAAAAATTAAAAGCAATAATTTCAGGCGGCACGTTTGATCCATCAACTTCCGAAAGCAGACTGCTGATAAAGGCAGCCACCTATCATGATCTTTCTTTAAGCAAAACCAATACTCACTGGGAAGCCACAGTAATTTTTGATATATAGGGAACTACAGGTGATAGGTAATGGGTGATAGGAAGGATGTAATGTTCTTTTACCCATGACCCATAACCTATAACCCATGACCTGTCTTATATCGACCGCAGTCTCGGCATGAGTTCATCATGTTTAGAGAGGATTTTCTTTAACATTTCTACAATCCCTCTGCCAAGACCGATAATAAATTCAATATCGAGGTATTTGTCTGCACTGCTGTCCAGGAGGACTCTCAGTTTTGATTCAAACTGATTGTCAGGCCTCCAGAAAAGGATGAGAAAGGGAACTTTCGGAAGAGGATACATAACCCGCGCCTCATCAGCAGAAAACCCTTCGATGCTCTTTGCCCCGAAGATATTCAACAGGTCAAAAAATATATCAGTGTGGGATTCAGCCAGCTGTCTTAAAGGCTCCTCACATCTCCTGTCAAAATATTGGGCAACTGACGATGCCCTGTTCAGCTCTCCAAAAGATACCCACTTCCCTGCAAATGGCGCATTCCCTCCCATAATTATGTATTTAAGTAAAGGGGCCGCCACCCACGTATTAATGTGGATTATGGATTCAATGTTGCCTTTATTGTCGACAACGAAATTCTTGCCAAGGCATCTTATACGCAGCCTGTCATCTTCATACTCAGCCCCCAGGCCCTCTGCAACTTTCCTGAAATCTATAGTTGATACTTCTTTTTTCAAAGGCCCGAGTAATTCCTTCAGTTTTTCGTGCCGGCCCCTTTTTACTATTTTTTTATCCAGTGTGTCTGCTGCTTCCTCACTGAGATGAGGACAGTCAGAGAACTTCTTCTCACCATTAATCAGTGCCGTTGCAAAAGCCAGGCAGGTTTGTACCCCGCACGCTCTGCAATTGGATTTATTCAGGTATTTCAGGATTTCCAGATGATTAATTCCGGATTTATTCTGGGCCATGTGCATATTATATCTCATGGCATACAGAAAAGAGATGTGAGACGCAAGGCACATGGGGCAGTAACATAATCTCAATACGGCAACATGCTGCAGTATATCTGAAATATGTTTAAAGTACGTTTCAATAAATACCGATACGTAAAAAGAGAAGGGAATTACATAATTATTGAGGTGGTACCTGTGCCGAATAAATGTGAAAAAAATGTAATAAAGGAGAAACTTGTTTCCCTGCGTCTGGACTATGCACAAAAACTGTCTGAGAAGATCAGTCAGATTGATGCCATACATGACAGATTACTGAATGGCAAGTGGGTTCATCATGATGCAGCAGAACTGCACTGCCTTCTTCATAAACTTGCCGGCGAAGCAGGAACTTTTGGTTTTAAAGAAATAGGTCAGGCCGCACGTAACGGAGAAATTGTGCTGAAAGACCTGGTTGATGGCATTAAAGACCCTGACAGCAAACAGCGAAGACAGCTTGCCGGAGACATCCTGAAAATTTCGACTTCATACAGACAGGCATCTCTTTCAAAAGAGGAATTCGAGGTAGAACTGCCGGTGCACCATACAACTCCGGCTGAAAACCTGCATATGGACAAACGCCTTATTTTTTTACTTGAAGATGATATAACCCTTGCAGCAGAAATGGTCACCTACCTTGAGTATTATGGTTATCAAACAAGACACTTCGCATGTATCAGCAATTTTCAACAGGCCCTGGAAAAAGTTGAACCAGTAGCTGTGATATCAGACATCATGCTGCCCGATGGAAATAGCGCCGGGATCATAAAGGACATACAGAAAAACCGCGTGACACCCCTGCCTGTGATATTTATTACCGGCTTAGAGGATATGTCCACGAGACTGGAGGCGGTGCAAGCCGGCGGTGTTGCATACTTTCTCAAACCAGCTGATCCCACACGTGTGGTTGATACACTGGACTCATTGGTGAATGACAGGGACAAGGAACCAAACCGCGTCATGATCATTGAGGATTCCGGTTCAGTGGCAGACTTTTACAGCTATATTCTGAGGCAGGCCGGAATGGAAACCATGGTGATCAACGATCCGATGAATGTTATGCAGCCTCTTGAGGATTTCAGGCCTGATCTGATCCTCATGGATCTGTACATGCCCGGCTGTTCCGGTCTGAACCTGGCCAAGATAATACGGCAGCAGGAGACATTTCACAGCATTCCGATTGTTTATCTCTCTGTTGAGACTGATACCGACATTCAGATGGAGGCCATGAGGCCGGGCGTTGATGAATTTCTTACCAAACCCATTAAACCGGGGCATCTGGTTTCATCGGTAAACTCCCGGGTTCAACGGGCGCGGATTCTGCGTTCTTTCATGGTCAGGGACAGTCTGACCGGTCTTTTTAATCATACCCTGACCAAAGAATATCTCGGACTTGAAGTGGAACAGGCCCGACGAAGAAATGGAAAACTCTCCTTCGCCATGATTGATATTGATAATTTTAAATTAGTGAACGACACCTACGGTCATCCTGTTGGCGACCAGGTCATCAGAATCATTGCAAAGCTATTAAGTAATCGGATACGCAAGGCAGACATTATCGGACGTTACGGAGGAGAGGAATTTGCTGTTATCATGCCTGATACAGATGCTGAGATTGCTACAAATATTCTGGATAAACTGCGACTCGACTTCAGCCAGATCCCTCACCATTACGGTAATGACGAATTTACTGTGACTTTCAGCAGCGGTGTGGCGGAATTTCCTGCCTTCCCGAATGCTGCCACGCTATGTGAAGCGGCTGATCAGGCCCTGTATGCAGCCAAAAACAGCGGACGCAACAAGGTCGTGAAAGCGGAAAGTAAAGACCTCGTAATGAAAGAGCTAAGATAATGGATCCTGTGTTGCGCCGCATCCTGTATGTGGAAGACGATGAGAACTTTCATGAGATTGCCAAACTCGCCCTGGAAGTCGTTGGCGGCTTGACACTGAAAGCATGCTTCTCCGGACCTGATGCTATCAGTTCTGCCGCAGCCTTTGCACCTGATCTTATTCTCCTGGATGACAGGATGCCCGGCATGGATGGTCCGACCACGTTAAAGGAATTACGGCGCATTCCCCAACTGGCGTCAATCCCTGCTTTTTTCATAACAGCAAATGTATCGCCTCAGGAAGTTGAACATTTCATGAACCTGGGGGCCGCGGATGTGATCCCCAAGCCGTTTGATCCCATGACACTGGCGCACACTATTCAAAAAAAATGGGAAAAAATCAGCAGACTTCAGGGTGAAACAACCGGAACAGAGCCGGACGTGACAATCTGTAATAAATTACAGGGACGTTCCTGATTACTTAGCCCACATTATACACACGGTCAGACCTAAAGACTGAACATAAATAATCCGAAATAAATATATCATTATACGGAAGGTTGGATGATTTCCCTATGAACATAAATGTACGGACTATTACATCCCGTTTACACGCATCAAGAATTTTGATATTGTTATTTTTGCTTTTGTGCTTACCTGTAAATTCATTCGCATCCAAATTAATTTATACACTTCAGGCAGGAAGTTTTCTTCGTATCGACAGCGCCCAAAAACAATTTGATTCACTGGTACAAATATTCAATGAAAAAGAACTTGATCATTTGAGGATTGAAAAAATCGGCAAGTACTACTCTGTAAGACTGGGAAAATTTGATAATAGATCTGAGGTTGAACAATCTCTCACTACAATGAAGAAACGAGTTGCATCATTTCTTATGCTGAAAGCGTACTATAAAAAAGAACGAATTGAAAAATTATATATTCCCGCAAAAACAGCACCGGATGCCCCTCAGTCAATAGCAAAGACGCTTGAAAGACCGCTCCCTGTCAACATACAACCGCAGGCCGCTGGGAATGTTGTCGATAACACAGACAAAAAAACAGGGGCAAACCCTGGAGAAAAGGGGATCGACGCGACATTAGATGCAGTGGAGAAAAAAAGATACGAAGATGCGTTAGAAGTGATAAAAGCAAAATTGGCAGTACGACCTGAAGATCCCGAATTTAATGGGCGGTATGGAACGATTCTGTTCAGATTGAAACAACCGGCTGAAGCGATTCCGTATCTCAGAAAGGCTGCGGAATTATCTCCCAAGGTGCCTGAATATCATAGTTATATCGGATATTGCCTGTTATTATTGAGCAGATATGATGAGGCGGTTGATGAATTTAACAGTGCTGTTACAATCAGTCCTTCTCATGTTGGCGCTCTTACCGGTCTGGGAATCAGTTATTCAGAACTTGGGGAAAAAGAAAAAGCAATGCGTGTATATGATAAACTGAAAAATCTTGATAGTGTTCTTACAAAAATACTCCTGCAAATAATTGAAGAATCATAACATTACTTACATACCCGGGGTCTGCCCTGTGCAAAAGACAAATTCAACAGGCTGATGTCCCATGTCCGGAACGAACCCCTCGTCTTCTCTCTTTCTTAATTGGTTGAGCTTGTTTAGCCCACATTAATCACAAATATTTGAGCCAGGGAGGTAAGCCTTTCTGGCCGTATGAATAATATGGATTAGTGATTATTGACTGATGTCAGATAGGTATTATCACGTGCTTTCTGAAGATCGGGAGACCGGTCCTGTCTGATTCCATAGGTTGCAAGAATTCTTTTATGAGTAGCCAGTGCCATTTCGCGGTCAATATCAATATATAATCCCTGCTCATTAGAAAAAGTTACATGTGGATCACGGGAAGATACAACCATGCTGTATAGTTCGTTAAAACTTCTGACAGGGATTCCGTTGACCCTGTCAACGATCCTTCCTGCTACCCCGCGATAATCCCTGTTCACTTCAGCCGGCAGCACATTAATGACCGTAACAGCTTCCTTCCTGTCTTTTGAACTCCAGCTCGTGAGTTTTTCTCTGAGATCATCTGAAACAGTTTCCCATTCATTAAGAATATTTTTTGTAAGCGGGCTGAAAATCAGACCTCCAAAAATAAAGTACCGCGGGCGCGTATCATATTGTTCAGAAGGAACGAGCATAAAATCCTTCCGTGTTGTATCAAGTGATAAAACAAGGTCTTTTATTTCTCCTGATCTCCAAATCTGTACATGAATATCATCCCCCACCTGATGCTGTTCAACTGCGTATGTATAATGTGTAAATGTATGCGGCTCAAATTCAACTGTCCCGTCAGGTAAAACTTTGTTTCCATTAATCGAAACTAGTCTGTCCTGTCTGCCTATCTTTCCTTCAGC
>CALZJD010000123.1 GCA_945787795.1 Thermodesulfovibrionia bacterium
TGATTACTTATTCCTCATTTGTAATTCGATGTATTAATGACTCTACCGACAAGTCAATGAAATGGGAGAGGTTGTCATGTCACTGACTCATATCTGTTAGCAATGAAATGCGAGTAATACTTATTGTGAAGATTGCATCATGATATTGGTAAATAGCGTTGCACTGAATAGTGTTGATTACAAGTTTAAGTCAATAAAAAAAGCAGAGTCATTGCTGACCCTGCCTAAGATTATTGTTTGTAACTGAAAACCTATTTTTTAAATTTCTTTCTGAAACGCCTGAATCCTAATGTTGCTCCGCCTACTATAAAGAGTGTTGAGCTTACGGGTTCTGGAGAATGAACTACACTTACAGTGCTTGTTCCTGGAGATTCGCTAAAACTGTCAAGCCCAATACTATTGTTGATTAAAGGCGTTGATACCCAACTAGTCTGCAAGGGAATTTCTCTGTATACTAGCTCACCTACATCTATGTGACCAAAATAATAAGCAGCATCATTGTTACTATCAACACCATCCCATGAATTAGCTATCAAATTGATTCCTTTCCAGTCGAATGCACTCTGTTCAAATGAAAATACCGTATTCCACATAATATGAGATGATGTATTTCTGATATTTATCCTCAATTTATCGGTTCCTACAAAGTATGTACCCCCTATGACCACTTCACTGCCTACCCATGATATATGTGGACCTCCATGCTCATCAATTAATGCTATATCCCCAGGATCGAGTCCTTGACCTACAATATCTGTGAAAGTTTCATTTACTGGATTACCTATAGCAATCCCAGGAGCGAAACATAACAGAATAATAACAAATACTAATCTTGGTAAAACATATTTAACGTTATGCATAACTACCTCCTTTCTTCTCAATTATTTTGATTGTTTTTAAAAAATGATGTTCCTTTTGAAGATTAAACTTGATAGGAAAAACTTTGTGGATTTCATTATTACTCCCCTCCCAGAGCAAATGAATATAACTATCCCATTAAGTTATTACTACTTGAAAAATAATAATCAGAAATAAAATACATCATCTTCTCTACCCCCGTAGATAAGAAAAAGTTCGGCTAACGAATGTGATGTATATAAATAAGTCTAAAAAAAGCCCAAAAGGAATGTGGCTGTAAGTTAACTGCTAGCTTCTTGACCTGTCAAAAAAAAAATGTTTATAGCTACTATAAAAATCTTATATATGCCGAGTTACGCAGATATGCAAATAGCTAAATAGGATTAATGTTAAAGAAGGAGAAAAGGCAGCCAGTTGGGGGCCTGACTGCCTTTGGAGATATTTGAAAGGTTCTTTTAGCCGAACTTTCATTTAAATACATGCAAGATAAATACCATAAATAGGTATGAAATTAATTCCCTGATTTAATAGGCAATTATGAAAAAGTTCTACTGAGAGATTGCGTTCATGAACTGTATCATGACGCAAAATATACTGTGACATGTGTGGGCAATGACACAATATCTATCGTTAATTAACGATTATAACCTTCACCTCATTCTGAAATGATGGCCTGTTGATAAGAGGGGATTAGTAAGTGATCATCACGGTACCAAAATCTGCTGATTTATAATGGGAATCAATAAAATCCAATCAGGATGAAGATTTCAATCGGTTATTGTTGAATATTATACCGAACAAAATTACGTACTCATATCTGTTATTGAGGAATCAGGGTATGTCGTTACTTTATTGATAATTCATATTTATCAATAAACGGTGATGTCGTTCATATTGAGGATTGACAGGAGAAAGTGAGAAGATAAAAGGCTTGGCAATCCCAAGCCTTATAATGTAACTATATATCAATCCAATTTATCAGAGAATATGGAAAGTTCCATTTAATAACATGTTCCATCAATAAGCACAGAACCTGCGGAACACTTCCACTCAGATGTAGGTAGGCTGGTTGCTGTTGTATCTGCAAAGTCCGGGAAAGATATCTCTTCAGAAATCAATTTCATGATATTTACCCTGTTGGCCATTGCCTGTATAACTGGCACATCTTCCACGTACTGCACTATTGTGACTGTGCTTTGAGTGCTCTGTAATGCAACAGTAGTCCATATGTACGTCCATTCCAGTAAAACATCGGCGTCTGTCTGAATGGAAGGAGCTTTAAAGTGCACCTTGATCTCATCAGCAGCCATCTCAATATAGTGATCAACTATTCCTGATTCTTCAATGCTTAGGCTGAGTAAATCCCCTGTGGATTTTCTTATGGGATCAGGAGGATTATTTAATACTTCCTCTTGAGAATTAGAATTATTAGATGGTGTATCTGATGTAGCTGATGAAGAACACCCTGCAAATAGCACAGCTATAACAATTAAACTGCTAGTAATGATTGCTAACTCCCTTGTGACAGATAAAATTAATTTCATTTGAACACTCCCGCACTAACCTGTCGAGCAAGGCATTCATCCACAGCCAGCTGCTCTGCCACTGAATCAGGGTTTGAATTTACGAGGAGATCTCTACAATAACTGTATTTGGCAGACCTAATAGCTTCTTTAATAACCATAGCATTTGCTGTATCCAGCAAGGTTCCCTGCTGATACATCGCACCACGACCAGTGAATCCTGAAAGCACTGAAGATGCCTTGATAACAGCATCGAGCTGCTTAATCATCTCTGCCTGTTTTGCATCTATGTTGCCTGCATTGAGTTGCTCATCAACCTCTGCACGGACATCAATATGATCAGATGGCTTTTTAAAGAAATCAAAGTAGATGCTCACTGCGTTAAAGAAATTTGATGGGACCTTACCTTCCTCAAACAGTTCTCCTGCAGTTCCCCATAAAAACTCAAATTCATTCTCAAGAAAGTTCTTCTGCAAGGCTGTCAGTACTTCCTGCATTTGATCGTTCTTCCTCTTTTCCTCCCACTCTGTCTGCTCTCTCCTGTCTGCAACACTTGTGACTGCATCATAATAATCCTGGTTAACACAGGCGCCATTATAGCATTGCTGCAAGTTTTTACATGCATTATCACAATAACCACAGTTAAACCTGTCTAATTTAATACTGGTCTCGCAACCTGAAGCAGGATTTCTGTCACAATCTGCAAAACCGTATTCACAGGAACAAACTGTTTCAAAAACGTCATGATCAGTTGGGTAGGTGTTTTCACGGCAGTCTCCGTTAAGGAATGTCCAGAGGTCATCAACAGGCCTGCAATAGTTATAGATGTTACGCTCAGCCCCATCAACACAGGAGCACTCACAATCCCCTTTATCTACACTTCCGCTCTTATATTCATAGTATTCCATGTCATTGCAGAGCTGCCTGCAATCGTTAGAAGCGCAACGTGTGTTATATGATCCGATTTGCAAAGGATAATTATATGCAGATTCCAGCTCAACGTGATAGTCATTTTTGCACTTGCATTCGCAGTCCCCTAAGGAAATACCATCCCATTCAGAATTTGGATCCTGAGTTCCACATTCAGCGTCACACCTCTCCTTAACAAGAGGATAATCAGGTTCCCCGTCATCAGGACTGCCTGAACTTACTGAACTTATAATACCTTGATTACCTGCAATGAATATTCCACCTGTTGGAGATCCCCACACTCCCACACTATAAAAATTTGGAACATCTGTACGGGGAAGCATCTTTGTCCATGATGAACCGTCATAATGATAGACTGAATTACCTACCGCATATACATCATTACTTGAACGTCCCCAAATTTTATTGAAGAACATATCCACTTCAGTATCCATGCTCTCCCATGACGTACCATCAAAATGGGCTACTGTTTTACTGTATCCCACAACAAAGACATGGCCATCAGGGGCAGCCCATATTCCCTGCCATTGAGTAGAAAATTCCCATGGTCCTGCATCCGGCCAGTTAGTATATTCGGCTGTTTTATCAAGCTTGGGAATCCCCCATTCTCCAGCAATATATATATCACCTGATGCATTACCATGAATATCATTCGCACTGGATTCGTAGTTAAGAGCAAATGTCAATTCCTCCTCCGTCCAATTCACACCGTTATAATGCGCAACAAATGGGGTAACTCCGCAATCCAATCCAACGGTATAAATATCTGATGGACCTGTACCCCAAATGGATGTAAATCCACTATCGTTTTGATCATAGGCAACTACTTGCCAGCTGGTACCATTATAATGGAGTATTTCTGCACCTCCGCAGTAGTAACCACCGTAAGAATCCCGGTACGTTCCCCGTGTTACTGCATAGACATCATCAGGAGATACCCCCCACAGATCGGATATGTAGCCGTAGTCTGGCATGTTTTGCCCATTGCTCATTTTCATAACAGATTCTGTCCAGGCGGTCCCGTCATAGCGGTATATTTGGTAGCCGCCTACATCACTGTTATAATATCCTGCTGCAATCACCGTGTTGTCAGGCCATCCCCAGATTGCACGCACAGATTTATCAGTTTGATAAAACTGCCAGTCCGAGAGGTCTGTACTCTCCACAGTGGCCTGTGATGATTGCATCGGAACAATCATATGCAATACTCCAAGAAACAATAATACGGGGATTATAATAAAGATAAATTCTTTACAAGTCTTCATGACTCGCTCCTTTTATAGAATGGAAAGTCTAATTTGATATATAAAAAATTATAGAAATAGTGCGTGAATAATGATAATTAATTTTACATTAAATATTATTGCTCCGTCAATATATTTCATTAAATTTAATGAGGTATTAGGTATGCAAATTATCCATTGATGCAAACAATAATTATCTTTTTGACAAGAGTCTGAACTAATAAAATACAATACACCACAATATTTTGAATGCTTACTAGTAATTCATAAGAGTGAAAAGTCATCAGGTTACTCTTGATTTTATTGATAAGAGGGGAAAAGAGAAGATTTTCAGACTGCATCAAAATCACTGACAATTAGATAGTATCAATAACAAAATATCCATCAGAAAAATCATTTGCTATTTCTAATAATTCAATTTATTCATGTTTTTTATTATATAATTTATAAATATACACTATAATGACTATATCGCAGTGACTGATAGTTATCTTTTAGATCGGTGGGTGTTTAGCCATAACAGTTCAATTTATAAGACATTTATTTAGGTATAATAAATTATGGTAACGCTAAGAAGTGTAAATACCCTCGATGGTCTGATAGACCTGGTTTTTTCATATAATCCAGAGGCCAATGCCGACCTCCTGCGCCGGGCTTATGCCTTTTCAAATGAAGTCCATTACAAGCAAAAAAGAAAAGGCGGTGACCCTTATATAGAACATCCTCTGGCTGTTGCGGCCATTCTCTGTGATATGAAGATGGACACAAACAGTATTGCTGCGGGATTGCTGCATGACAGTGTTGAGGATACTGATACTACTGTTGAAGACATCAGGGCATTATATGGTGAAGACATTGCATTTCTTGTTGAGAGCCTTACAAAACTCAACAAGATGGAATTCAAGACGAGTGAAGACGCGCAGGCTGAGAATTTCAGACGCATGTTTCTTGCCATGGCAGAAGACATGCGGGTCATTCTTATCAAGTTTGCGGACAGGCTCCATAATATGCGCACCCTTGAGCACCTGTCTTCATCAAAGCGGGAGCTCATTGCCCGGGAAACCCTGGATATTTATGCTCCGCTTGCAAACAGGCTTGGCATAGGCTGGCTGAAATCCAAGTTTGAAGATCTAAGCTTTAAATTCCTGTATCCGGATATTTATAATGAACTCGTTCAGAAGGTCGCAAAGAAGAGAGAAGAGCAGGAAGGCTATTTATATGAGGTTATAAAAATAGTTGAGGCCCATTTAAAGGCAGCATCCATTCCGGGCAGGGTGTTTGGCAGGGTGAAACATCTCTATGGCATTTATCAGAAAATGCTATAAGGATCATCACACATACACAGTCAGATTGTTACGCATCGCTGGGGCTCATCCATTCATTATGGACACCCGTACCGGGCAGGTTCAAGGATTTTATCGGGGCTCCCAAATCAAACCTTTACCAGTCACTTCATTCCACCATCATAGGACCCAAAGGGGAAAGGGTAGAATTCCAGATCAGGACAGATGAGATGGACCGTATCGCAGAAGAGGGTATTGCCGCACACTGGAAATACAAGGAGAAGTCACATGGGGACAAACTGGATGATAAATATTTCACCTGGCTGAGGGAGTTTGTGACTGCCCAGAAAGACACGCCGGACGCAAGAGAATTCATGGAGGCGGTAAAGGGGAACATTGTTCCCGGAGTTGTTTTTGTGTTTACTCCTGAAGGGGACATTGTAGAGCTTCCCCAGGATGCATCTCCTGTTGATTTTGCATATTCCATCCACTCGGAGGTTGGTCATCAGTGTACAGGGGCAAAGGTCAACCGGAGGATAGTGCCGCTCAGGTACAGACTTCAGAATGGTGATACAGTTGAAATTATTACGTCGCATGGCCATTCGCCGAGCAGAGACTGGCTTAAATTTGTTAAGACCCAGAAGGCAAAATCAAGAATAAAATTATGGCTGAAGGCAGAGGAACGGAAGAAAGGACTTGCCCTTGGTACAGAGCTGCTTGAGAAAGCTCTGAGAAAAAACAGTCTCAGCCCTTCAATGGCCAGGTCTGACGAAATTCTTGCAGCAGCAAAACCGTACAGGGTGAAAACACATGAGGACCTGTATGTTGCTATCGGCTATGGAAGGGTATCGGTCCATAAAATCATCAACCAGCTCCTTCCTGAAACTGAAGAAAATGAAAAAGAAATTATCGAACACAAAAAAACCAAAAAGCCGGAAGACAGCAGGGGGATTAAAATCAAAGGGGTTGACAATATCATGTTTCACCGCGCCAAATGCTGCTATCCTTTACCCGGGGAAAAGGTCACAGGCTTTGTTACCAGGGGCAGGGGCGTGTCTATTCACAAGGTAAACTGCCCCACCCTGGATACACATACCATTGATGTTGACCGGCTTGTAGAGGTTGAATGGTCAGACAATAAGGAATCCAATTATTCAATAAAGGTGCAGGTAATCACTGATGACAAACGCGGCCTGCTGGCTGAACTGAGTGCTGTATTATCAACTAACAATGTAAATATAAACCACCTTGATGCCTCTGCTACTCATGAGAAACAGGCGCTCTTTAATTTTATTCTTGAGATAAGTGATAAAAAACAGTACGTAATGTTATTTGTTAATATTTATTGGTTAATAGTTAATAACCAATAACCTATGACCTATAACCAAGTTAACAATGAATAATACCCCTGTTTTCTACGATACATATATAAGCCCCTTAGGCCCTCTTTATTTTATATTTGCCGGTAAATACCTGTCAGGGGTTTCTTTCACCAAACCTGAGCGTGTGCCATTTAAAAAAGGATTAACACCGGCAGGCTTTATCAGGGAAATGAAAGGATACTTCAAAGGATCTCAGAAAGGGTTTAAACAGAAGACGGTTTTTTTGGAAGGTACGGAATTTGAGCAGGATGTCTGGAGAGCTCTTAATGAGATTCCTTTTGGTGAGACCAGGACCTATAAATGGATTGCAGAGAACGTCGGCAGACCCAAAGCTTCACGGGCGGTTGGTCAGGCACTCTCAAAAAATCCATTACCCATAATTATTCCCTGCCACAGGGTGATTGAATCAGATGGTTCGATGGGCGGGTATTCCTCAGGTATAAATAATAAAGTCAGACTGCTTGAGATGGAATACTACGCAAAACAGCAGATAGAGAAAACCCTGTAGGGGCGAGGTTACTGCAGACGGGTTCGGGTTCTTTATCCTGTCATTCCGGCTTGACCGGAATCAAAGGGGAGTGGGATTCCCGACGCAGCGGGAATGACAATTCAAACGACCTGACAATTTATTATTACCCAACCATCACCAGCAAGTGATGACATTCAAATGCGTTCCCCCCGATGCTTTTCAAAGCACGTTCATATGCCTTGCGGACTTTCTTTGCATTTACATCCAGAAGCAGGCCAATGTTGAAGCAGGTCTTGTAGAGGGAGATAGCCTCGATATCTATAACTTTTGAGCTGCCCAGCCTGTCTTTATATTTATCATAAAAATCAGCAAGTTGCTGTTTGCGCTTTTCATGCGTGTCCTTAATATGATCAACGAATGGAGTAATGGTCAACGCATTTTTGCTGACCATGAACTTTTCTCTGCTGATCACCAGTTTCTTATCAAGGTTGCGCAGAAACTCGGAGAAAAAAACTGATTCATTTTTTTCAAGTGATGCTGTATTTAAGATGATTTCCTTTGCGTCTCCATTTTTATGAGGAAGCAGCTGGCGCAGCTTTTCTGTTTTTCTGTCAAATTCATTTGTAATAAGGTCCCGCAGCTGATCGACATAATTTTTGGCGTCTGACAGGGCCTTTTTTATAGAACGTATGCCGTATAATCCGACTACAGCATAAAAGAAATCAAAACGGCCCAGATTACGGAGCACTGTTCCCCAGGAATAAAACTTTGCCATGGCCTTTAGCGTTTCAACATGCAGTTCATATGCAGTCATTAAAGACGGTTCAAACACTGCATGGTGCGCGTCGTACTTACTCCAGTCCGTATGAATAAGACGTCCTGAATTCTTCAGGTCATCGAACACCGGTGTTCCGGGCAGGGGAGTGAGCACCATGAACTGGATCGAATTTATGTCCAGTTTTTTTGCAAACTTTCCCGTATTCCTGATCGTCTGAATATCGTCAGTATCAGAACCCAGCACAAACATTCCGTGAATCCTTATATTATGCTGCTTCACTATTCTGATTGAGTCTTCTATATCAGCAAGTCCCTGGCCCTTGTTGTATAAAGCAAGGGTGTGGGGGTTAATTGATTCGAATCCTATGAAGACCGCGAAGCATCCTGCCTTTTCCATGAGCCTGATCAGCTCCGGGTCCTTTGCTATATCAGTTCGGACCTGGGCGCTCCACTCTAACTTGATGTTCCGGTCAATAATAGTTCTGAGTAATTCCTTTGTCCTGCTTTTGTTTGCGGCAAAGTTGTCATCAATAAAGAACACATGCTCGGTTTTTTTAGGCGTAGAGGCCAGTATCTCTTCAATAACCCGTTCAATGGATTTGAAGCGGTACTTTCTGCCGAACATCGGAATGACCGAGCAGAATTTACAGCCGAAAGGGCAGCCCCGTGAAGTTGCAATAGGCACGGTCTTTGCGTTATCCCACTTATACACAAGGCTGAAATCCGGGATGGGTGCATGATTAAGGTCCGGAATGAGTTCTCTGTCAGGATTATGAGTTATCTCATTCTCAGAGTTTCTAAAAGAAAGGCCTCTGATCGAATCAAGAGGCTTATGTGCGTTC
Organism: Thermodesulfovibrionia bacterium; assembly: GCA_945787795.1. GTDB lineage: Bacteria > Nitrospirota > Thermodesulfovibrionia > UBA6902 > UBA6902 > CALZJD01. Next base: position 9,309 of record CALZJD010000123.1, read on the forward strand.
AGATTTTCAAGCAGTTCCACAAGGGTCTCTTCCCCTTCTCCCCTTACGACATAATCGGCATACTGCAGACTCTCGTCAGGTAAAAATGTCGTGTGCGGTCCACCGAGAACAACAGGCACGCCTCGTTTTTTGAATTTATCCGCAATCTGAAAGGCCCGGTTGGCAGTCGCTGTGATTGAAGATATGCATACCATATCTGCATCGTCGAGAAGGTTCCATGCAGGCGTGGCAATGTCCTCGATGAATACTTTTGCGTTATACCCTTTGTCTTTTAAAATGGTGCCGAGCAGGATCGAACCGAGCCGGGGCAGGGTTGTGAAGCTGAATATATGGGCGCCCGGTGATTTTGCTTCTATAAAATATATGTTCTTCATGTTAATACCTGAAATCCTTTCAAACTTATCAATACTATGTTGCCAGCTAAGATAAATTGTTTAGTTAATATAATACTATCTATATACTATCAAAATAGCAATACGTCAACTAATTTCCTGTCATTCCGGCATGTATTCAGACTCTCGACAGGCTTCTTTCCTGTCATTCCGGCTTGAACCGGAATCTTGCGTGTTCAGACTCCCGACAAGCGGGAGTGACAGGCTTCTTTCTTTTCATTCTGGCTTGTCCAGAGTCTAACCCGTTTGATTCCCGTCTCACTTTTTTCGCGAGAATGACAACTATAAAAGTGTCCACTTTTAAAATTTAGCTAACATCATTTATTAATAAAAGGACATGGAACAAAAATACTCTGAATTTTCAGGAGATGAGAAAGGCGTAAGCTCTGATCATAAAAAAAGGGTGAGACAAAAGCCTCACCCTTTGTGAATATCCTGTTTGGAATTCTAGTACATTCCGCCCATTCCACCCATGCCGCCCATACCGCCTGGAGGCATAGCAGGCATGTCTGATTTTTCTTCAGGCAGGTCAGTTACCATGACGCTTGT
>CALZJD010000124.1 GCA_945787795.1 Thermodesulfovibrionia bacterium
ATATCCTCTTTGGTCTCTTCAGGATTACCTATGATAAACGTTGCAAGCGTTCTGATATCAAGTTCCTTGCACAGCTTAAAAGAATTCTTGATCTGGGATGTACGGTCGCCGGCGCCACCCTTTCCAAGCACCTTGAGTATTTTCTCAGAACCGCTTTCAACTCCAAAGTCAAGCTGGACGAGCCCGGAATCCCTCATAAGCGTCATAAGCTCCTTGTCTGTCTGGTCAACCCTGGACTGTCCTGCCCATTTAACCGGCAGGTTTCTCTTCTTCAACTCGTTACAGTACTCTTTCACCCATGAAGGGCTTAAGGTAAACGTATCATCACAGTAATATATGCCGGTTATGCCAAAGTCCTTATGCAGGTGTTCGATCTCATCTACAACATTTTTAACGGATCTTCTTCTGGTCTTTCTTCCAAATATATTATGGCTGCCGCAATATATACACTTAAAGGGGCAGCCCCTGCTGGTTACAATCGTGGTCTGGTTCTTGTCAGCATGGCCCCTTATGATTCCCGGCGGCTTCAGGTAGGGCTTCATATCAATCAGGTGACGGGCCGGAAACGGAATGCTGTCCAGGTCTTTGATCATTTCACGTTTTCCATTGTCCACAACATTTCCGTTTTCACGATACATAACACCTGCGACACCAGAAAGACCCTGCTTTTTATCCAGCTTCTCACAAACTTCGACAATAGTATCTTCCCCCTCACCTATGACAATAAAGTCCAGGTCAAAAGCATCCAGAGTCTCTGCTGGTTTAACCGTAGGATGAACTCCACCGGCACAGTATGTCGCATCCGGTAATTCCTGTTTTAATTTCCTGGTAAAGTTCAATGCCCTCTCGTACCCTACGGTCAAAAAGCTCAACCCTATCAGGTCCGGATTAAAATCCTTGATTTCTTTGATAATCGTAGTATGATACTCAGGATCAGCATCATATATCTGGACTGCGTGACCGGCCTTTTCCAGGACCGCAGCAATGTACATCAGGCCCAAAGGCGGCACAACATTATTTCCGTCCAACACCTGAGAATTGACTAGGGTTACTCTCATATTTTTTTCCTCTCGTTTAATTTATTATTGAGTTTTATCAGCAACAGGCACATCCACTATTTTTGGAACAGGGCTTCTCACCCTTTAGTGTAATAGAGTAAAAGTTGATATACTCAACCTTTTTATAAAGATAATTCCAGGTTAATGCTGCATCAGGAAAGCCGGCATTTTTTGTTACTTCCATAAATCTGTCGCCTGTAAGTGCTCCTGAAAGGCAGTGGCCCCATAATTCCTTGTCCCGTCTCATGTAGCCGGGCACGGGTTTGTCCGAGACAATATCGGATATGACAAATCTGCCGCCGGGTTTTAGTATCCTGTAAACCTCATCCATCACACCTGTCTTATCTTCAGTCAGGTTAACAACACAGTTTGAAATTACAAGATCAATAGAATTATCATCGGCAGGCAGACTGGTCAGATCACCCTTTCTGAATTCAACTATATCGTAGCCCAGATTTACAGCTACCTGTTTAGCGCTCTCCCTTGCTTTTTCAAGCATCTGGTCTGTCATATCAACCCCGATGACCCTGCCCTTATCGCCGACTTTCTTGGCCGCTATGAAGCAGTCTATGCCGCCGCCAGACCCAAGATCAAGGACTGTTTCTCCTTCTCTTAATGCTGCAATGGCAGCCGGATTACCGCATCCGTAAGAGACATCGAGTACCTCATTGGGTATATGCTTAAGATCTTCCGGGTTATAGCCTGTCGGACAGTAATAGTTCAGTTCCGGTTTAAACGCAGCCTCCCCATATTTCTTTTTCACCTTCTTTGTTACATGACCTTTGATCTCAGGTTTGCATACTTCATCATCATCTTCAACATCAACAGAAAGTACGCAGGAGCAGTGATAGCAGCCGACTTCCACTGTATCATCAAGTGACTTTACTGCGTTTGCAAGATAGGGCGGGAGTTTGGAGTCCATGGCATTATATACATGAGGCGTTGTATACCCTTTATCATGATTCTGAACAACACCCTCTTCTGCCATGTCCCAGAGGATATCCTCGTAGAGAGTCTTATATGTATGACAATATGGATCAACAGCCTGTATGGAACCAGTCCCTGAATCGACCTCACTGGCATAATAACTGTGAGAAGTACATCCGCCACCGCAGAAAAACTTCAGATAACAGTCACTGCACTCTGTTTTGAACTGAACACTGTTGTCTCTTCCGCAACTCATTACATCAGAATTCAGCCAGATATCTTTTAATGACCTGTCCCTGATCGAACCTGAATCAAATGCCTTGTCTCCGTTCAATGATCCGCATGGATATACATGACCGTCGGCATTCACACAGATCTTTTCATAGCAGTTATTGCACAGATCATTTTTCCTTCCTCTTTTATACCGTACACGGGCCTTTAAAGACTCATCATTATCAACAATAACATCATTCTCTTCATAGACCCTTCTCTGCTCCCTCATTATCTGCGTGACCTTCTCGGCAGGCACATGGAGTTCATCTGCATTGCTTGCACCACGTCCCTTCTGGTGCATCCAGAGAATATGATGGTCCTTAATTCCAAGGGTTGAGAGAAATTCTGAAGTCCGTTTAATTTCGTCTTCGTTATATTTGCTTACTGCTGTTGAAATGATAGGGATAATACCTATACCAACCAGTCGTTTAATGCCGTCAACCGTTTTGTCAAAGCTTCCCTCACCACGCAGTTTGTCATGTATTGCAGCAGTCGGCCCCTCAAGACTTACCTGAAGGATAAGTTTCGGACCTTTGAGCGTATCAAGCTTTGCTATCTTTTTATCATCAAACAGGGTCGCATTGGACAGAACAATCAGTTCAAGGTCTTTATCCCGGGTAATGTACTCAATAATCTCAAAGACATCATCTTTCATAAACGGCTCGCCACCTTTGAGCCTGGAACCTGCACTGACAAGACAGTGTTTGCATCTCAGATTACAGGCAAGTGTATTATAAATCCAGAGTTCATCAAGCTTATCAGGAGCTATGACCTTGTTCCGTCCGGAATATTCAGTTTTTTTGATGGGATGTTCAGAAATGAACTGTAACGTTCCTGCTGCATTCAGAAAATCTGCTACTTCTTTCTCAACAGTCTCTGCATCAGTTTGAGGATGTTTTTCAGCTACTCTCTTTTGAATATCTGCAAAGGTATATTTTCCATTGCAGAGATTTAGTATTTCAGTGCCTATCCCGTTTACGCTCATCCAGTTAGGAAGATCAGGATCTATTAAAAGGTAGACTCCGTCCTTTTCTTTCTGGATATGATCCACAGCATAAAGAGTGTCCCCGGGATGAAAGGTCTTAAAAACAGCTTCATTTACTTTCCAGTTAGAAAGTTCATATCGCTCTATTCTCTGGTCTCTTGCTGTTCCGCAGCATGCTTTTGACATTAAAATCTCCGTAAACTATATTTACATTACTATATAATATGTTACGCTGATCGTGAATAATAATCAAATGATAAATCTGCACAAAAAGGCACATAAACAGGGGTATGTGAGAAGTATAATTTAATTTAAAGTTATCAGCCTGTCTATGTCAAGCTCATCATTATTAATAAAATCACATATTCATAGATAAAAGCATTGGTTTAAGAGGCCGCGCCCGTTTATTAAAAAAAGCATCACCCGACCCTGATAAAATATTACTTACTGTTTTAATTGATAAAAATAAGACCTGATGGTACTATTTGTATAAAATTTAAAAGGCACATGAGTCCAAATAAAAAAGATACAAAAAAAACAGACCCCATAGTCCAGAAGAATCAGGAACTTGCTGCGATCCTCGAGGTAAGCAAGGTCCTGACCTCCTCGTTTGACCTTGAAAAGAACCTTTCCCTTGTTATGTCAACTCTCGGCAATCTGCTGGATATGCAGAGAGGTTGCGTATTCCTGCTGGATCCCCTTTCGCAGCATCTGAGAATTGTTGCTGCACATGGATTAACCAGACAGAGCATCGAGAAAGGAAAATATCACATAGGAGAGGGTATTGTCGGGAGAGTACTAGAAAAAAGGACCCCCATGGTCATTCCCAATATCGGTGAAGACCCCACGTTTTTGAACAAAACAGGATCGAGACCGTCAAAAGATGGAATATCATTTCTGTGCGTCCCTATTCAGATAAAAAGAAAGGGATTTGGCGTTATCAGTGTTGACCGGATTTATTCAAAAGAGCATGGCAAGGTTGATGACGATTTGAGAGTGCTCGAAATTGTTTCTTCATTAATTGCCCAGTTTGTAAAACTCTGGGAAAGCTACGCAGAAGTTGAAAAGGAAAAGGAAAGCCTTAAGAGAGAACTGAAGGGAAAGTACAGTATTGAGAACGTGATCGGAAAGTCCCCCAGAATGCAGGAAGTCTTTGAGGCTGTTTACAGGGTATCACCTTCCAAAGCAACTGTTCTGCTGCGCGGTGAAAGCGGTACGGGAAAGGAGCTTATTGCCAAAGCAGTCCATTATATGAGCCCGAGAAGCCAAAAACCTTTTATAAAGTTCAACTGCGCTTCCATCCCTGAAGGGCTTCTGGAATCAGAGCTGTTCGGCCATGAAAAGGGAGCATTTACAGGTGCGATTGCTTCAAGAAGCGGAAAGTTTGAGTTGGCACATAAAGGTACTATTTTCCTCGATGAAATCGGTGATCTTCCGATTACGCTTCAACCGAAAATACTTCGTGTTCTGCAGGAAAGAGAATTTGAACGGGTGGGAAGTGAAAAAACGATCAAGGTGGATGTGAGGATCATAGCCGCAACCAGCAGAAACCTTGAACACCTTGTTTCATCAGGTAAATACAGGGAAGACCTCTATTTCAGGCTCAATGTTATCCCTCTGTTTTTGCCGCCGTTGAGAGAACGGGAAGATGACATTCCTGTGCTTATCGATTATTTTTTGAAAAAATTCAATAAAGAAAATGACCGGTCAATTTCTCTGGACAAAGGGGCCCTGCAGGTATTTTTAAATTACAACTGGCCCGGAAATGTCAGAGAACTTGAAAATACTATTGAACGGCTGGTCATCATGTCCGCTACAGACAGGATCTCTGCTGAGGAACTACCGGTTTCACTCAGCATCCGCAGGGTTAAAACTGCAGAGCGGTCAGCCTCACTTACATCCAGTGTTGAAGATATCGAGAGATCAAACATACTTGACGCGCTTGAAAAGACCGGCTGGGTCCAGGCCAAGGCATCCAGGATTCTTGGTATCACACCAAGACAGATCGGATATAAAATCAAAAAGTACAACCTTGTCCAGGATGAACTGGTTTAGTCTGCCTCTCATTCCGGTTTGGCCCGAAGCTTTCCTTAAATGTGTCCCCCGATTCCCGTAGCGCTTCGCTTGCGGGAATGACAGCACAGTACATCCTTCCCCTTTAGTATAGTGGGGTATTAGCATGCTCTCCGGTCATTCTGGCTTGTCCAGAATCTAACCCGTTTGATTCCAGTTGCGCTTCGCTTGCGGGAATGATATTCCTTTTTTGACATGATGAGGCATCAAGCGCATCAATAGAAGCTATATACACTTTTTAGCTTTCAGAATATTATAATTACCAATGCTTGACCTTAATCATAGGATCTATCAACTTATCATAAGCAGGATTGATGGAGATAATATCCGTGATTCATCTTACCGGGAAAAAATGCATGGTCTTGTTCGTAAGGGGATTGGCGGGTTTATTATATTAGGCGGCAACAAGGATGAGGTGCGAGAATTCATTCATTCTCTTCAGTCAATTTCAGATATCCCGCCTTTTATCGCATCAGATATTGAACGCGGTGCAGGTCAGCAATTCAATGGTGCGACCCATTTTCCTTCGATGATGGCAATTGCAGCTGCCATTAACCAAAATGACTCTTCCCATGTACAGCTGTTGGATAACTATATAAAAACGGTTGCAGAGGAAGCAATTGATATAGGCATTAACATGCCACTCATTCCTGTCCTTGATATAAACCTGAATCCTGATAACCCGATTATCTGCACCCGTGCATTTTCAGATGACCCCCAAACAGTTTCCTGGTTCGGCAGGAAGTATATCGATATTCTGCAGGATGCCGGTCTGATCAGTTGTGCCAAGCACTTCCCCGGACATGGAGACACTGCAATTGATTCACACATATCTCTTCCTGTTATTAATAAATCTGAAGAAGACCTGATGAGGGCAGACCTTATCCCTTTTATTGAGGCCATTACATCAGGTGTCGGGAGTATCATGATGGGCCATGTACGTATCCCTTCCATAGATACACTGCCTGCTTCTCTTTCAAATAAAATTGTGACCGGCATTTTAAGACAGAAGTTTGGATACAATGGTCTTGTAATGACTGATGCATTAAATATGAGCGCACTGAATGAATTTGAGGACATTCCGGTTAAATGTATAGATGCAGGAGTTGATATCATTTTACATCCAACCGATCCAATCAAAACTGCCGATGAATTAATACATGCAGTTGATACAGGCATGCTTACAGAAGATCAGATCGAAACAGCATTTCAACGGGTAATGCAGTATAAATCGCTTTTAAAAACATTTGGTCACATTAATCCGGATTATAAAAAGCACAAAGATATTGCTGAAAATTTATTTAATACATCCATAACGCTTGTGAGCGGCAAGCATGATTCAACAGCAATAATTGATTTTAATAATGTGGACCTGATATTTACTGGAGATGATAACAGAATCGACATTTCGACTTTAAAAAAATATATGCCTCATGCTGTTCATATCAGTCATTACAAACAGACGGTAAACAGTAAAATTATCATTGCTCTCTTTACTACTGTTGCAGCATGGCAGGGAAGCTCAGGAATACGTGATGATGACCGGGATAAAATAAAGAACGTCATCAGTAACGCCCGGCACTCTATAGTAATTTCCTTTGGCAGTCCCTATGTGCTCAGGTACTTTAAGAAAGCGGACACGCTCATTGCAGCGTATGATTCTTCCTTATATGCACAAAACGCTGTTTTTGAATGCCTGAAAAACAATAAAGGCTTTGAAGGCTCATTGCCTGTTAAGATCGACTTCTTTTGAGCCCCATGGAGCAAATTTCAATAAAATCAGCATACCCGGAACAGCTATTAATGTGCAGGCAATAAAAAAACTGGCCCACCCAAGGTTCTTTGCAAAAAATCCCGTAGGCGCAGAAGCCAGCACCCTGGGAATTCCCATCAGACTGCTGAGAAGGGCATACTGGGTAGCGGTAAATTTCTTATTGGTAATGCTGGCCATAAATGCTACATATGCGGCAGTTCCCATCCCGCTGCTCAGATTCTCAAAAGCAATCACTCCAGATAAAAGAGGGATACTGTGCCCAACTCTGGCAAGCAGAGCAAATCCTGCAGTTGATATAGCCTGCAGAAATCCAAAAACCCATAACGAGCGGTTTATTCCCAGACGCAGCATACTTACCCCGCCGACAAGCCCTCCAATAATGGTCGCCCAGAAACCAAACAGTTTTACTACTGTCCCTATTTCTGACTTTGAAAACCCTATATCAAGATAAAAAGGCGTGCTCATTGCACTGGCCATGGTATCCCCGATTTTATAAAAAAGAATAAAAGCGAGCATCCATAAGGCATCATGCCTTGTAAAGTATTCGACAAGAGGATTCAGCACAGCCTCTTTCATGCTCTTTGGCGTACCCGGAGGCTTTATTGGTTCAGGAGTAAGCAGAGTCGTTATAACACCGGGAAGCATACATAAGGCCATAATGAAATAAACCATGCTGAATGACATATGATCTGCCATTATCAAACCACCACCGGAGGCCAGCAGCATTCCTACTCTATACCCATTAACATATAGTGATGAGCCAAGTCCCAGCTCTTCATCAGCCAGGTCTTCACGTCGATAGGCATCAACAACAATGTCCTGTGAAGCACTGAAGAAGGTGACAAGAAATGCAGCAACGGCAACCATCCATGGAGTTTTACCGGGACTGGTAAATCCGAGAATTGAAATTGAACATATTAACGCAACCTGTGCAATCAGGAGCCATCCCCTTCTCCGACCAAGAAACGGCAGGGTAAAGCGGTCCATAAAAGGGGCCCATATAAATTTAAGTGTATAGGGAAGCCCGACCAGTGCAAACAGACCGATGACCGTCAGATCAACTCCCTCTTCTTTCATCCATGCCTGAAGCACGGTGATAGGGGCAGACCGCTTGCAAATCCCATGATAAAGGAGACAAGCATCTTTCTGTTAAAAATCGCTTTTATTGATAATCCGGACATACTTTAGTTATTTGTTACTTGTTATTTGTTATTTTTTTTCCTCTTACCTCTTACCTTTCACCTCTTCGCTCTTAAAACTATGATTCCCGGTTTGTTTTTTATATATTCTTGAAAGTTCTCATCAACAACTTTCTGGTATTTTTGTGAAGCATGTCTGAGATTGATACTGTCATTATCTCTAATTAAAATCCCAACATGTGATACATCCAGTCCTGGCTTATCAGAGTATATGCCGATGTAATCTCCGGTCTTTAATTTGTCAATTACGTTGTCATCTATGAATTTTGAAGGAATATAATTAATGGTTAATTTAATGCAGGCCAGACCGGGCACATATAATGTGCCATCGCCTCTGTTATTAAGTTCTTTATCAACCTGTTCACTGATGCCTACCGTTGTTGTAACATCTTTAATAAAATCTGAATTATTCTCCCTCCAGTTAATAAAAAAATGGTTGCGGTCTTCAAAATTAACTAATCCGTTTTGATAACGAATTTTTTTCAGACTGCTTTTGAAAGCATTAAAAGACGTTGATAAACGCATCGCCTCAACATAATCTAAAAAAGTAAAACAATCTGCTGTTTCCAGATTGATGGTAAATATTTCGGGCTGGTTTTGACTGCCGGTAAGCGTGTTCTCCCTGTAAGGGACATTTAAAAACTGTCTGGAAATGAAATCAATTTTTTCTTCCGTCTTTGATAAAGCAGAAACTTGATGCAGGAGGGTGTTCACTTTTTCCGGTGTCCATGTGCCAGGATTGATCCGCTCTTCCATATCGGCATAATTGTAACATTTTAACGGTAAAGAACCGCTGTGTTATGATAGGCCCATGAAAATATATGATATTCACACTCATGGAATTGGGGGGTATCACACCAATACACATTCAGCAGATGATATCCTGAAAATAGCTGAAATGCATGGCGCTCATGGAGTCTCAGAAATCATTCCAACGATTTATCCTGGCTCGATCGAATCTATGCGGCAGAATATGGATGCAGTGAAAAAAGCCATAGAACATCAAAAAAACTTCAATGGAAAGACTGCCATTATCAATGGATTATATCTGGAAGGCCCCTTTCTCAATCGCACTCAGTGTGGTGCCCTGGATGCGGGAACTTTTCTGCCTCCTGATGAAAATCTGTTCAGGCACATTGTTGAAGGTTTTGAAGATATCATCAGGATAATCACTGTCGCACCTGAACTTGAAGGGTCTGTTGAACTGATAAAAAAAATATCAGATATGGGCATCATTGTCAGCATGGGTCATTCTGATGCTACATATACTGAGGCAGAAGACGGTTATAACGCAGGTGCCCGCGGCATTACTCATTTATTTAACGCCATGAGAGGCATACATCACAGGGAACCGGGAATCGCGGGGTTTGGATTGATGAATCATGATATTTATATCGAGGTTATTGCAGACCCTTTTCATCTCGATCAAAGAATTATTGAATTTATTTTTAATTTCAAAAATAATGACAGGATCATTATCATCTCTGATTCGATCAGAGATACAATGGTTTCTGGCCCGTCTCAAGGGATAAGGAATAAGAGCAATAAACTCCTGGGTGGTTCCATGACTGTTACTCATGCCACTGATCTTTTAACCCAACAGGGTTTCAATAAAGAACATGTAATGCATGCAATATCTGAAAATCCTGAAAAATACCTGCATATCAAATAATATTCACCTTTAATCCCGCAAGATTTCCTGATAACCAGTTTGTCATTATGGCATCAATATTGTCATTATAGCAATATAAATTTTTATCAAAAGAATTTAACTGCCTGTTTTATATGATTTTATTTTTTTGGCAGCAATGTTGCTTATTTCTAAATAAACTCCTCAACAAGAAAATATAATTAGATATATTAGTTATATTTGACACATTATAGAAATGACCACATATACACGATCATTTTTTCATTGACTTTTTCATGAACTTTCATAAAAATAAAAAGATATTTCATTTTATTAGTGATAAAAATCTGTCAATAATGGCAGAAAAGGGGGAGGTATATTACGATGATAAATAAAACCAATTTTCTCTCTATTTTATGTGTGGCGGCAATTTTATTCATGGTGCATCCTGTTGCTGTGCTGGCAGATACTGATATTGATTTAAAGACAGCTGCCTTTAATGGGCTTACCCAGACGGTCCGATCACTTATCAATGATGGTGTAGACGTTAATTCCCGAGATTCCAACGGGGAAACAGCATTGATGGCCGCGGCGCTTATGGATAACAGAGACATAGTCAAAACATTAATTATTAACGGGGCTGATGTAAATGCAAAGGATGTAAATGGTGAAACAGCGTTAATGGCAGCATCATTTGCCGGCCAGACAGAGACGGTAAATTTTCTTATTGCCAATGGATCTGATATTAATATCAGGGATTCAAAAAATGAGACCGCGTTAATGGAAGCATCTTATGCAGGCCATACTCGGATAGTTGAAACGCTTTTGTCGCATAACGCTGACCTGAACATAAAGAACGTCCAGAAAGAATCCGCATTAATGTTTGCTGCTGTTGCCGGTCATACAGATATAGTCAAGAGCCTTGTCATCAGAGGTGCACATATCAATGATCAGAACTGTAAAGGAAAAACAGCTCTTTCTTATGCTGCTCTCAGAGGACAGACAGAAGCTGCCAGGCTGTTGATTGCCAGCGGCGCCGATGTTAATGCGCAGGATCTTCTAAAAGAAACCGCTCTTATGGCAGCTGCCTTCAGGGGACATGTAAACACAGTAAGCCTGCTGCTGGAAAACGGCGCAGATGTTAATACAAAAGATTCCCTTGGAAGGACAGCACTGCTTTATGCTTCAGGCAGGAAACATGTTGAAGCTGAGAATTTACTTATAGCCAATGGAGCTGACGTAAATATAAGTGAAATTCTTGAGAATTCTCCGATAATGCAGGCATCACTCGTGTGTGACCACATTTAGGATAAGAGACTTTAGAGATTCAGTTCTTTACGAAGGGATGTAAGCAGATCAAGGCTGTTCCCAATCATTTCGATTTCATTAAGCTCCAGTATTACGGCTACATCAGATTTTACCTTTAAGAGTTGCTTTAGCGCCTGTAATTCCCTGCATGCACGGTTCAAAGGCCAGTGGTCGGTTATCCCACCATGAAGACCGTTATTTCTATGAATATGAACAAAGCGGATCTTATCCATGGTCGCTGCGTCCATAGAATTTACGAACTCGATAGAATCATATCCGGCAGATTCAACATGACCGATATCCAGGGTAATATTTTCGGCATATCTGTCCCAGTACCAGTGAATATCTGATGTATCTGCTGCATTTTCAAATGATACATTTGTGATTGAGCGCAGTTTCTGCAGGGCTTGTCTGAAATGGACCTCATCCTCACCTGTCAATCTGCTGCCGTCGTCTTTTTTTTCATCGTGAAGAATGAGCGCAAGGTCAGTACACGTTGCCATTTCAAGTACATCATGAAACATCTCCTGCTTCTGAATTGAATATCCAACAGGATGCACTACATAAGGGATCTCTTGTTCTCTACATAACCGGGCACATTCTCTCATTTCGGCAAGATTGTTTTTCATCTGCCGGTACACTGAAATCTGGAGTATCTCTGCACCCCATCTGTTTATTTCTTCCGGATGAACGACTCTTGTGCCTGCTATCATGGATTATATTGTAGCTTATTATGATGCGGAAAATTATACGTAATCATTATAAGCAGGATAGATATTGCTGAATTTTTTAACGTTTGTCGTATCTCGATGATGCCAAAAAAATGACTCAATTATGTATTGAAATCACCCAATGTTGTAAATTTGGCAATTCTTGAATTATCCCTCAATCTGCCACAAACCTGCATCAGTGACAAGTTATCATTTAGTTTCAATTATTTACATCAGCATTTCATATTTGCTATAAAAATATTTTATACAATTATTACAGGCACAAAATGTGCATATTATTAATGCAGATAATAAATTAAGAGGATATTAATAAATACCGAAAAGATACGTGGAAAGGAGGAAAGCATGGTCGACATTAATAATAAGCAGGAATTATGCACTATATGTAAAAAAGAGTATACCTCAATCCATACAGAGGCTGCTCCCGGCATAAAAATTCACGTTTGTCCTAATTGCCTTGAAACAGCAAAGCATAATTTTATCTGGATCTGCACAAGTTGCGGGAAGGTTTATCTGAGACCGAAAAAACTGGTTTTGGAAAGACTGGACGATTTCGAACTCAAGCAGGCATATGCACAGTGTGAAGATATGCAGATAATCCAGGGAATAGATATGTGTATTGAATGTGATCCTGAAGGCATATTCAATTATATGGAAGTCCAGAAGACAGCAATGGAGTGTTAGTTACACTGCACCAATAGCCAGCTGGACTGACAATTATAGATACACAGATTATCAGATCGGTTTTGGATCATCTGATGCAACATAGAAACGAGGAATGACCAATTCTAAAGCTCCAATGTCAATTGAAATCTCAATGCCTCAATTTTAAAACAACGTACATATGAAAACCAAATCTGTTGACTTCAGTTATAAAATCCAGCTCATCCGCTTTACTATTGATTAAATTTCATTAATAGTGCCGTTGACCTTCAATTGACATTGGAGCTTTGAAATTGGTCATTGGGCAGACATTAGTCAGGCGATATATTTTCAGTAAATGTAAACGCATATATTGCCAATTGCAGCTTAATCCCCTTCAAATGCGGTCAGACAGAAAACGTTATACCCCTTTTCATGCAATTTCTTTTCACCACCAACATCAGGAAGGTTAACAATAAAAGTCATTTCAGCAACCTTTCCGCCAAGCTTTTCGATAAGTGCTGCTGCAGCCAGTGCAGTGCCGCCTGTTGCAAGAAGATCATCAACAACCAGCACCTTTGCTCCTTTGGCAACCGCATCTTTATGAATTTCAACCGTGTCCGTGCCATACTCAAGTTCATATTCATGTCTGACAACTTCTGCAGGAAGTTTTCCTATCTTTCGTATCGGGACAAAACCTTTCCCAAGAGTATAGGAAAGAGCGCCTCCTATAATAAATCCCCTGGCCTCTATCCCTACAATCATGTCAAAATCAATTTCACCGGTAATATACCTCTGTGTCAGATTATCTATTACAAGTCTGAATCCAACAGGGTCCTTGATCAGTGTGGTAATGTCTCGGAACATTATTCCTTTCTTGGGATGATCAGGGATGGTCCTGATTTTCGATTTAATCGGCATGAAAATACCTCCTTTGAATATTGTTGCAGGGGTTATAGGTTATAGGTTATAGGTTATGGGTCATGGGTTATAGGTAAAATTTGTTACTTGCAACTTTTTACCTATCACCTATTACCTATCCTTTACATCCATCATCATAGTCAGCTATTTTCGGAATTGTTTTTAAAAAGAGATTTATAACATTATCTGCGTTTTTTTTCATGACAGCAACGATCATCTCCCATGTTACCGGTTCTTCATCTTCATGCCAGCAGTCATAGTCAGTTGACATGGCAACTGCAGCATAATGGATTTTCTTTTCTCTCGCAAGGCATACCTCAGGGACTGTGCTCATGTTTATGACATCTGCATTCCAGCTTCTGAACATATGACTTTCAGCCTTTGTTGAAAACCTCGGGCCTTCGATCGTTATGGTTCAGTTCCTTTGCTGAAGAAGACAGCAGATCAATCAGGTTTGAGCAAAAAGGCTCAGCCATGGCCGTATGCACAACTTCGTTATCGTCAAAAAACGTGACCTCTCTTTTTCTGGTGTGGTCGATGAACTGACCGGGAAAAACAAGATGTCCAGGAGCTAGTTCCTCCCGGAGAGAACCAACTGCAGTTGATGCCAGAATATGCGTGCATCCCTGTTCTTTCAAAGCCCATATATTGGCCCTGAAGTTTACCGCTGAAGGATAGATGGAATGGTCCTTACCATGACGGGCTATGATTACAGCATCTACCCCTTCAATCGCTCCACAGGTCAGAACAGAAGTAGGCGGACCATAGGGCGTTTCAACCGGGACTTCTTTTGCATCCTTTAAAATGTCCGGGTTGTCAAGACCGGATCCCCCGATAATACCGATTTTCACCATTCATTGCTCCTGCTGTTTAAATGTTAAGTGAGAGGCTTTACTGCTAATATTAAGACAGTTAAACTTAAATATTATAAAATAACCTGCAGGAATAACTCAAAAAAAGAGTTTAATCCAATGGAGTTTACACATTATAGCGAGATTTTTAAAAATATCAAAGCTCTATAAATAACCTGTTCCCTGGCGACATCACTTTGTTCTCGTTACTAATGCGGTATTATTTTACCGAGGAAGTTGATTCGCGGATTACCAGCCAGAAAGTGCATGTCTCTAATAATTAATGGAACTATTGTTTAACGATGGAAAGTTTCACTCCTACCGCATGTCAGGCCTTCTCACTACTCCCCTCTTATCAATAACTTTGCATAGGTCAGAATATCACTGATTATTGGCAAATATCAACAATTATGAATCATATTTATGTGGTTGACAATTCACTTT
>CALZJD010000125.1 GCA_945787795.1 Thermodesulfovibrionia bacterium
TTATCATATTGGAAGCAGAGCCCGGGGAAATGATGGGAAGGCGGATCCTCTTTGTAAATGAGGCGTTCACCATAATGACGGGATATACATTGGAAGAAGCTACAAAGAGCACTCTCCGCATGCTTCGAGGTCCCGGGACAAGTCTTGAGGCATTAAATAAAATTCGGATTGCCCTTGAGTCCCGAAGGCCGGTAAGGGTGGAACTTATCAACTACAGAAAGGACGGATCCGAGTTCTGGGTTGAATGCAATATCGTCCCCTTTGCCGATGAGGCGGGCTCATTTGTTCACTGGGTATCGGTCCAGAGAGATATAACAGAGAGGAAGATTGCTGAAAGTGAGAGAGAAAAACTGATACAGGAAATTGAGGCCATGAATGCAGATCTGACAGAGCTTAACCAGGAGCTTGAGACTATCGGAGCTGAGAGGACCATGAGCCTGATGGCCTTGACAGTTGCGGACAGAATAAGAAACCCTGCCTCCATGATAGGCGGAAGGTGCAGGCGTTTATTAAAAAAGGACAATCTTCAGGGAGACCTGATTGAAGGGCTTCAGCAGATCATGGAAGGCGCTGAAAAGCTTGACAGGATTGTAAGTGACTTTGAAATGCTTTTAAAAGAAAGACAGTACAAGTTTAAACATCATGACCTGAACAGTATAGTTGAAAAGGTGGTACCTGTCATGGAAAAGGAAGCTGCATTAAAAGGTATCAGGATAACCGTAAGAATTTCCAGAGACCCTCTGAGGCTGAATATGCAAAAGGACCTCCTGAGGGTGGCAATATTTCATGTGATGAAAAACGCGGTGGAAGCCACATCACAAAACGGCACCATAGAAGTCAAAACTTCAAAGGAAAATGACAGGGTAGTTTTAACCGTTTCTGATACTGGATATGGTATTCCTGACGGAGAAATCGATAATGTGTTCAAACCTTTTTTCAGTACGAAAGAGCGGGGATTCGGCATGGGTCTTCCTTTGGTAAAGCAGATAGTTTCTGAACATCTTGGCGATCTGGTAATAGAGAGCAGGGCAGGGCAGGGTTCAATATTCAGAATGATATTCCCTACAACTTGGAGGGAAGGGAGACTGTAGCGTACATTAATGGGCCGATCCTGCCGGCAGGAAGAAGGACAAGGGGTTCAGGATGAATAACATAATAAATTAATTGATTTTTCAAAGGGTCACACCATAAACTGATTTTCCTGAAAGGGAGGAACATATGAATATTGCTGATATATTTACAAAAGTTAACGTGATTTCTGCTGAGAAAACAAAAGAGCTGGTCAAAAACACACCTCAGGATGAACTGGAAATAATAGATGTACGTCAGCCGGCGGAATATGAAAGGGGCCATATCACAGGAGCAAAGCTCATGCCGATGTCAACTCTTTCTGACAATGCTGAAAAACTGGATGCCTCTAAAACAATTGTTACATATTGCAGGAGCGGAGTCAGAAGCAGATCAGCCGCTGCCCTGCTAAAGCGCAAGGGATTTGAAAATATTTTCAGCATGACTGGCGGCATTGAGGCATGGCATGGGAATGTAGCTTCAGGTGAGTATGATGCCGGTCTTTTTTTAATAGAGGGCAGAAAGACTGTTGAGGAGTTTGTTGCTCTGGCATGGGGGCTGGAAGAGGGAGCCCGTGTATTCTATTCCCGTGCCAGGGAACTTGTTGAGGACGCCGATGCAAAAGACCTGTTGTCCACACTTGTTAAAGCAGAGGAGAGCCACAAGGCCTCTCTCGCAAAAACCCTGAACCGGATTAAAGAAAAAGAAATGACTGACGATTTGATAAAAGGCAGTTCACCGGACAATATTATGGAAGGAGGCATTTCAGTTGAAAAAGCAATTGAATGGCTCGGAAACCAGGAAAATAATCTAATAAGTGTCCTTGAGTTGTCAATGCATCTGGAGGCCAACTCTCTTGATCTGTATATGAAAATATATGACGAACTGGAAAATGATATTGCAAAGAAGGTTTTTAGCGGACTGGTAGAAGAAGAAAAGACGCACCTGGAAAGGCTGGGAAACTTTCTTGACAGAAAAATTACCTGATAAATTTTATATATTTGAAATTTAAATTTATTTGTGATATTTATTAATAAGAAACAATCAGGAGGATGTGAATGAAAAAATATTTTAAAAAGGCAGCTGGAACAAAAAAAGCAGCTCCTTCAAAATCGCGGACAAAAACTAAAACGGTCACTGTACAGGGTCTGAAAAAACAGTATCTGAAAAAAAACTCATCCTGCAAAGTCACTTTCAGACTTCCCAGAGAGGCCGCTCCTACTGCTGAGATGGTCACCGTTGTGGGGGATTTTAATGATTGGGACCTGAAAGGAATGCAGATGCAGAAACTGAAAAGCGGAGACTTTAAGACCACTCTTGAATTGCCCTGTAATCACGAGTACAGGTTCAGGTATCTCATTGATAATAACCATTGGGAAAACGATTGGGCAGCTGACAAGTATCTGCCAAACGGATACGGAGATGACGATTCAGTAGTAGTCATTGAAAACGGCAATTTATCGTCGTAATCAGTTTCTGTATATAAGTTTAAGCGTTATATTATGTCATGTCCGAGGTCAGTAATCGGGAATCCAACCTTGTCCCTGTCTCTTATCGGAGTACGGGATAAACTCCAGCAGGGAGTTTTAAGTAACTGGGTTCTTTTTTTCACAGAGGACCCCGGAATGACGAGGATTACCTGATTGATATTAAAAGGGTTGTCACTCCCGCATGTCGGGAGTCTGAACACATTAGATTCCGGTCAAGCCGGAATGACATGATGACGAAATGAGCCTGGCTGTCAGCAGACAGGTTTATACAAAATCTCTAAGTAAACATCTGCTCTTAACGATTAATCAACTGAATTGTATTCTATGAACAGACTGTCAAAGCAAAAGTCTGCCTACCTGAAACATGCTGCAACCCAGAACATAGACTGGTATCCCTGGACTGAGGAGGCATTTGAAAGGGCAAAAGAGGAAGACAAACCAATTTTTCTCAGCTCAGGCGCGGTCTGGTGTCACTGGTGTCACGTCATGGCCAAAGAATCCTTTTATCATGATGAAATAGCAGCGATCCTCAATGAGAAGTTTATCAGTATAAAGCTTGATCGTGATGAACGACCAGATATTGACAGACGGTATCAGATGAGTGTAAGTCTTATGGGATCAGGAGGCGGGTGGCCTCTCAGCGTATTTATGACTCATGATAAACGGCCTTTTTTCGGGGGCACCTATTATCCGCCTGATGACCGTCAGGGAAGGCCGGGTTTCAGGAAGGTGCTGCTGGCAGTTGCCGAGCTGTATAAAAACAAGAAGGGTGAGATAGCGGAATACTCTGATAAACTCATGGAAGCCCTGAAGCCAGTACCTGCTGCAAAGGGAGAAATCAGCGAGTCCCTTTATGATGAAATCTCGAAGAGCATCGCTTCCAATTATGACTCCCAGAATGGCGGATTTGGAACAGAACCAAAATTTCCGATGTTTGGGGTCATGGAATTCCTTATTGAAAAGTATTATCTTGAGCGTGATAAAAAGACAGAAGAGATGATAAATAAAAGTCTCGAATCCATGGCCTGCGGAGGTTTCTATGACCAGATCAGGGGAGGCTTTCACAGATATTCAACTGACAAAGCATGGATTATTCCTCATTTTGAAAAAATGGCATCCTGAGAGAAATAGCTGAGGGAACAATCGGTTTTATTAAGGAAGTGCTGCTTGATCCTTTGGGGGGGTTTTATGCAAGCCAGGATGCCGATGTAACACCTGATGATGAGGGTGGTTATTTTACATGGACCGATAGTGATTTTAAAAAAGTGCTTGATGAAGATGAGTACAGCATACTTTCACTTTTCCTTATGCATGAAAGCGGGTCCATGCACCATGATACCTCTAAAAAAGTGCTCTTTGTGTCCATGGGAGCAATGGAGATTGCAGAGCAATCCGGAAGAACTATTGAAGAAGTTATGGAAATAGTGAAGCGAGGCAAGGAAAAACTGTTAGTTGAGCGGAACAAAAGAGAGACGCCTTTTATAGACAAAACATTATATACGTCAATTAATGGAATGATGATATCTGTCTTAATACTGGCTGGCAGGATCCTGAAAGATGAAAATCTTAAAATAAGAGCATTACAAAGTCTGGACCGGATACTGGAGATAAGATTTATAAATGGCGTTTTGTTCCACACGGAAGAGGTAAAGGCCCTGCTTGATGATTATATCCATATGGTTGATGCTCTGCTGTCTGCATATGAAGTAACAGGTAATACATCATATTATGACAGAGCAGATGATATTATGAATATCTGCATAAGCAAATTGTGGGATGATAAAACCGGTGGTTTCTTCGACTCTGAAGAAAGTCTTCTTGACATTAATATTAAGGGGATTGAAGATGTGCCTCACCCGTCGGCAAACTCACTTGCAGTAAAGACGCTTCTAAAGTTCTATTCCATGAGCGGCAGGGAGGACTATCACAGATATGCAACGATGATACTCGAACTGTTTATTGAGCAGGTCAAGCTGACAGGAATTCACTCAGGCTATTATTTCTGTGCCCTTAATAATTATTTCAATATGGTAAAATTTACGATCAATGCGTCTCCTGATAGTGAACTGGCAAGGGCAGCAGTTAATATATACAGTCCGTTTGCTCATATTGTATATGGTGAGGACAGGGGGCACGTTATTCCCTGTATAAAGGACACATGCTTTGCATCGGTTGATACGCCCGAAGGCCTGATAAGTTTTTTCAGGGAACAGGGATTACTATATAAAGGCAGTGTATAATATTCTTTTTTTGTCATGCCCGAAGGCAGTAATCGGGCATCCAGATATTAATGAAAATTCTGGATTCTCGAGACGAGTCGGAGTTTAGTCGTTTCGACCGGCTTAAGGACTACCGGAATTACATGCAGACGAAATGAGATACAAATATAACCTAATAATATACTATTAGAAAGTGAGGAGTAGTTCATGGGAGATTATTCAGTCAGTGAAATAGTTGAACAGGCAGTACAGACAGAAAAACTGGGGCATGATTTTTATACAACAATGTCGGAGAAATTTACTGACAACGAGGGTCTTAAGAATCTGTTTGATACGCTTGCGCTGAAAGAACAGGCGCATGAGCTCATTTTCACTGCCCTTAAAGATAAAATGGCTGATCAGAAATTTGAAAACTGGGAAGAAGCCGGTAAATATATGAGATCAATTGTTGAGTCAGAGTTTTTTCTGGGAAACAATAAATCATTGCCATCCATGGAGCATATCAAATCGGTTGAGGATGCTGTCAGATTTGCAATGGGTTTTGAAAAGGAAACGCTGTTGTATTTTTATTATCTCAGTGACGCAATAAAAGTGCTTAATTCGCCTGAAAAAGAAGAGGCTATTGAACGTATCATTAAAGAAGAACAGAGTCACCTTGTCTGGCTAAGTGACTTTAGAAAAACACTGTAACCCTCCGGCATAACCTTTATGGATTATACAATTAAAATCGGCGGTGAAGCAGGACAGGGCATACAGACCATCGGGGGTACTCTTGCGAGGTTTTTTGCAAGATCGGGCTATCACGTTTTTACTCACCAGGACTATGAGTCCCGCGTAAGAGGCGGGCATAATTTCTATCAGGTCCGTTTTGCTGACAGGCCAATCAGCGCCTCAAGAGATAAAATAGATATCATTGTCGCGCTTGATAAAGAGAGCATATCACTTTATGAGAAAGAGCTTTGCCCACATGGCCTCATTGTGTATGATTCCAGATCTCTTAAGCAGTCACATGACGGGGCCCATTTCCTTGATGTTCCATTTGCCGATATAGCTGTTGAAAAAGGTGGTCAAAAGATTATGGCAAATACAGTTGCCATTGGGTCTGTACTGGGAATAATACGAATCAAAACAGACCTGCTCGTACAGATAATTAAGGATGCCTTCAGAAAAAAAGGTGACGAAGTGATTGCTGCTAATATTACTGCGGCAAATGCAGGATATGAATATGCATTGAAGAACTGTACGGTATGTTCTTTTGAACCGGCACCGGGAAATGAACCAAAAATGCTGATGGCAGGCAATGATGCCATCGGGTTTGGCGCAGTGGCTTCAGGGCTAAAGTTTTACTGTGCGTATCCAATGACCCCTTCTACCGGAATACTGGATTATGTAGCAGGCAAGGAGGAGGAATATGGAATTGTTGTTGAACAGGCTGAAGACGAGATAGCAGCCATTAACATGACATTGGGCGCTTCCTTTGCCGGAGTCAGGGCCATGACCGGAACATCCGGTGGAGGCTTTGCTTTAATGACAGAAGGTCTTTCTCTGGCAGGGATAACAGAGACTCCTGTTGTGATAGCCCTTGCACAAAGGCCCGGACCTGCAACCGGTCTGCCCACAAGGACCGAGCAGGGTGATCTGCACTTTGCTCTCTACTCGGGACACGGTGAATTTCCAAGGGTCATCTTTGCACCGGGCACGCCTGAACAGGCATTCTACCTGACCAACAAGGCTTTTGAGATAACGGAGCAGTTCCAGATACCTGTCATTATCATGACTGATCAGTACCTTGCTGACAGCGAATGGACATTGGATTCTCTCGACATGACAAAAGTCATATATTCTGATCACAGACTGAGAGATAATGAGTTAAGAAATGTGGAAACATACCATAGACATACTGACACTGATTCCGGTATTTCCCCTCTCGCGATACCCGGTGAATCTGAGCATCTTGTTGTAACTGACAGTGATGAGCATAATGAAGAAGGTCACATAATTGAAGACAGTGAGACGAGAATCAATATGATGAATAAGAGGCTGTTTAAAAAGCTTCCGTTAATAAGAGAGCATATAGCTCCCCCGGAATTTTATGGATCTGAAGAACCTGACATTGTTCTCGCTGGATGGGGGTCAACATATGGAGTTTTAAAAGAAATCGTTGATGAGCTTATTCAGAGCAGGAAGATTGCCATGCTTCATTTTATCGAGATCTATCCTCTGCCGGAGACGGATGATTTTGATTATATGCATATTCTGGAGAGAGCAGCAAACACGATATGTGTCGAAAATAATGCGACAGGTCAGTTTGCAAAATTCATAAGATCTGAAACAGGCTTTGAATTTAAAACAAAGATATTAAAGTTTGATGGAAGGCCCTTTACCCTGGAAAGCCTGAGCAAGGAGATAAATGAGCACATTACAGGAATATAGGGGAGAACATCCGGCCTGGTGTCCGGGATGTGGAAACTTCAGTATTCTGAAGGCATTCAAGGATGCCATGATCGACCTGAATATAGAGCCGCATCAATTTACCATTGTTTCCGGAATAGGCCAGGCAGCAAAGTTTCCCCACTATACAAAGTGCAATACCTTTAACGGTCTTCATGGAAGGGCCCTTCCGGCAGCAGCTGGAATGAGACTGGCCAATCATGAGCATCCTGTTATGGTATTTACCGGTGATGGTGACTGTTATGGAGAAGGGGGGAACCACCTTATTCATAATATCAGGCGCAATCTTAATATAAAGGTTTTTGTACATGATAACCAGATTTACGGGCTTACAAAGGGGCAGGCATCTCCAACAAGTATGGAGGGAATGAAGACAAAAATCCAGCCCTTTGGAGTAGTATCTGAACAGATGAGTCCCCTTTCGCTTGCCATCTCTCTTGACTGCAGTTTTGTTGCGAGAGGTTTTACCGGTGAAATGGATCATCTCAGGGACCTGATAAAAGAGGCATACAATCACAAGGGGTTTTCGCTGGTTGACATAATGCAGCCCTGTGTTACCTTTAACAAAGTGAATACCTTTGAATGGTACAGGGAAAGGGCCTATATTATCGATGGTGATCATGATCCTCAAAACAGGGTCAAAGCATTTGAAAAGTCACTGGAATGGGGAGAACGAATTCCTCTTGGAGTAATATATAAGAATGACCGTCCCCTGATGGAGGAGCAGATCCCGGTTATTCTTGATGAAACTCTTGTAAAGCAGAGATTTAAACCATCTAAGCTTGAAACAACATTAAGAGATTTTTACTAAACCTGAAAGAGTGAGGTGCATCATGGCAGGCAAGAAAAAAGCAGCAAAAAAGAAAGTTGCAAAGAAGAAAGCAGCTCCAAGGAAAAAATATGTATGCTCAACATGCGGGGCTGAAACCGCTTCAAAAGGTCATCTGTGTACTCCGGTAGTTAAGGACAAGGCCTATTCATGTGATTACTGCGGTGCAGTAGTTGGTGATCCCCGTCACGTGTGCAAACCTAAGGCAGCAAAGATAGCATATGTATGCGGTGGCTGCGGACGAACAGCAGCAAAGAAGTCTGAAGTCTGTGTGCCTGAAAAGATATAGGATTAATTGTACTGGTCACTAAAAGCTGTTACAGAGTTTGTAAGGGCTTTTAGTGACTTTGTTTAATAAAGGGGTCAAGGGATCGGGGATTCAAGGGAAAAGATAAAAGATTAAAGATTAGAATTTATTATGTAATTTCAGTTTCAATCACTTATTATTCTTTATATATGTTTTTCACATGACCCCTTGGCCTCTGGAACACTGGGCCCCTTCTTCTCCTAACACGTTATAATTCTCTCATCAGTGACAATCATATCAACTTTTATGTCATGGGGCTCAGAAGGGATTTCTTCTCCAATCTGCTCTTCAAATGCAAGGGCTACAGTGGTAATATGATCTATTTCCGCCAGTTCCCTCGCCTCCATACTCAGGAGCTTGTCATAATATCCACCCCCGTAACCAAGACGGTTTCCGTTGGGATCAAAGCCGGTTCCAGGGATAATTACGAGATCAATATCCTTTAATGAACATCTTCTGTATCTTAATATTCCCGGCTCCAGAATGCCCATATATCCGGGCTCAAGTTCGTCCGGATTTTTTATCTCATAAAGCTTGAGCACCTTATGTCTTGTATCAACCAGAGGCAGTACAAGCTTCTTTCCCAGTTTTATGATGTCATGAAGATATTTCCTTGTATCGACCTCAGAGCGGAATGATACATATAACAAAATGGATCGTGCCTTTTTAAAAATATCCTGGGAAAACAACCTGTCTTCGATTGCGGATTCTTTTGCAGACTTCAGTTCAGGAGGGATAGCGTCTCTTCTCTTTAAAAGCTTTTCTCTGAGTCTTTTTTTCACACAGCCTTCTCAAGGGCTTTTTTTATTGCACCGACTTCCGTAATTGCCTGCTCAGATGCCTTGTATGAAGGAAGCCCTCCCATATCAGACTCAACAATGCTCTCATTGTGACTTATCTTGCCGAGAAACTCCATATCGCCGATATTGTTCTTAATAAAATCAACATCCTCATCTTTTCGCACCTTGTTGGCAACCACAAAGACCCTCTT
>CALZJD010000126.1:0-3470 GCA_945787795.1 Thermodesulfovibrionia bacterium
TACATTACTATCTGAATGCATGCTCTCATATCCAAGAAAATCTGTAGCCCCTGATTTCTGAAATACTTTCCGGTACACACCTGATATCTCCTCTTCTCCAACCCATGAGGCCCTTGCCCTGCTCTTCTGCTCCTGCATCTCATTATTGAAGCCCTGCTCGTCTATCCTGAGCTTATTGTCCTCCGCAATATCCTGGGCCAGGTCAAGGGGGAAGCCGTACGTATCATAAAGTTTAAAAAGTTCGCTTCCCGGGATAATATCCTGCCCGGATTTTTTTATCTCATCCATAATTTTATCAAGAATTCCCATTCCCGCAGACAGGGTATGGGCAAACCTCTCCTCTTCCAGTTTGAGAATTTTTTTACTCATATCCATATTTTCCCTGATCTCAGGATACGCTCCTGACATGTTTTTATAGACTACATCAAGGACACTGTTGAGAAAAGGTTCTTCAAGTCCAAGCATAAATCCATGCCGGGCAGCCCTTCTTATAATCCGCCTCAGCACATACCCCCTGCCCTCATTTGATGGGGTCAGTCCTTCAGAAAGTACAAAGGCAGCAGACCGTATATGATCTGCTATGACCTTTAGTGAAACATCTGTCGCAGGATCAGATCCATAATTCTTTCCGCACAGTCCTTTAACATAGTTTATTATCGGCATGAACAGGTCAGTGTCAAAGTTATTGTGTTTCCCCTGCAACACCGCAACAAGCCTCTCCAGTCCCATACCGGTATCAATACTCGGTTTCGGTAAAGGGGTAAGTTTACCGGAAGAATCTCTGTTAAACTGCATAAACACCAGGTTCCATATCTCCAGATACCTGTCACAGTCACACCCCACCTTGCAGTCATGACTGCCGCAGCTCAGTTCCGGTCCCTGATCAATCAGTATTTCAGAGCATGGACCGCATGGCCCTGTGTCCCCCATCTGCCAGAAATTGTCTTTTGCACCGAGCCTGAAGATCTGCTCTTTGGGGATACCGACATGGTTATGCCATAGATCTGCAGCCTCATCATCTTCTTCAAAAACAGTTATCTGCAGTTTATCTCCGGGCAGCTTAACCCATTCAGTAAGAAACTCCCATGCCCACTCAGTTGCCTCTTTCTTAAAATAGTCCCCAAAAGAAAAATTGCCAAGCATCTCAAAGAACGTATGGTGCCTGGCTGTCCTTCCTACATTTTCAAGATCATTATGCTTTCCCCCTGCCCTCAGGCATTTCTGCACAGTAACAGCCCTGTTGTAGGGTCTTGTCTCATCACCAAGAAAAATCGATTTAAACTGGACCATGCCGGCGTTGGTAAAAAGGAGGGTGGGATCATCCTCAGGCAATAATCCGGAACTGGCCACCGGTGTATGTGCCTTTTCCCTGAAAAAATCAATAAACAGCTGTCTTATCTTATTGCTTTCCATGTATAAAAAAAGTCTTAAATAAAAGGGTTTAGAATATACAATCCGTATTATATCAGAATTAATGCATATATTTTTCAAATCACTTTTTATGACAAAAAAGAGTCAGGTTAAGAAGTTAGCAGGTATTCCCGATTATAAAGATGGAACGTTAACCAATACATTGATGCATATTTGTTCGAGGCAATATGCACGGGAAAGTTATGTGAATTGAAAGACAGGGATGAAATAATTAAAGCTGCCCGCCAATATGTATCAAAGGGGCAGATTAATGATGCCATTACAGAATATCTGAAAATCCTTCCCTTTAGTGTGGACGGCACTATACATAATATCATCGGAGATTTATATTTGAAGAATGCGTCAACAGACGAGGCAATCAAATATTTCAGGGAAGCTGCTGTTCTTTTCAATAAAGATGAATCTCATGCAAAGGCAATTGCACTGTATCATAAAATCCTTTCCATTAAACCTGATCAACATGCTGTGGAAATGGAATTAGCAGAATTAAATGCTGAGAGAGGATTTATCACACAGGCAATAGAAGGTATGATGAGAGCAGCCGAAGTCTATTACTCCAAAGGACTGCCCATGAAAGCTCTTGGAGTTTATAAAAAAGCACTAAAACTCTGTCCATCAAACATTCAACTGAAGTTCATAATAGCAGACCTGCATCTTGAGGCAAACCGTATTGACAGGGCCGTAAAACTGTATCTGACAATAGCAATGGAGTATAAAGCAAATGCCGAATCTGACAGGGCAGAATATATGTACAAAAAAATTTTCAGCCTGGATCCGGATAACATAGAATCCTTAATACACCTGAGCAGACTGGCTGAAGATGACCAGGACCTTGAACTGGCCCTGGAATATATGTCAAAAGCCGCAGCCATTGCGCCGCACAACAGCGAAATAATGTCTGAATATTCCAACCTCGCAACCAAGGCAAATAAAGACATCTCTGAATCTTCACAGCAAGTCGACGATGGAACTGATTATGAAGAGCCACAAGACATACACATTCCGCATGCTGTGAATCATTGCAACAGTACAGACACTGCTCCTGAACCTCTGGACCTCTCGTTGGAAAGCAGTAATACGGACAATCTTCATATTGAAAAAACAATATCAACCTCATCTCCTTTACCAGCAACCTCAACAGGAAGCGGCAATGAAGAAACAGGTTTTACCGTCCCTCATGATACTGACGCTACAGGGATCGAGAAAAACGGAATATGGGGTAACAGTCCTGATGAAGACTACAGCAGCCCATCCGTCATTGACTCACTACAGGGAAAAACTTCAGATGCAATACCAGATCATGAGACTGCTGAAGCAGCGTATGATGAACATACTGAAAAAAATAACGTAACCATGTCTATAAAAAAGACTGGCCAGAATAAATCAATAAAAAATTCACAAAGGTTAAAAAGACGGGTCAAGACCAATAGGATGCATGTCCTGTTAATCGTAATCTTTACATGTCTCACAGCCATTTCTTTTTTTATTACCTTTAAATTTATAAAAAATACCCAGACTGTGGATGTAGAAACTCAAGAGCATGTAATATCTCCGGAACCATATAATCAGAATAGTGGGGAAGATAGAGATATGCTGAATAATGAGAACACAATTACTGATTTGAACACAGATGAGGAGAAGTCGATAAATAAGCCTGTTTCATTGAATACCGGGGAGTATCCACAGGAAATAAATCAGGATGAACTAACACTGCCCGACAGAGAAGCAGATACCCCTGGTATAGACAGTGAGATGTTACCGGACAACAGTTTCGACACAGCACTGGAAGAGGAAGGGGACAATTACCCGAACAAAGCAGAAGATCCCATAGTATCAACAATGACACCTGATCGTGAATCCATGCATGTAACAGAAGAACCACACGTTATTCATAAGGGGCAGTTAACGATTCCGGTCAGGGAACCAGATACCCCCGGTACAGACAGTGAGATGTTGCCGGACAACAGCATCGACACAGTACTGGAGGAGGAAGGCAACAATTACCCGAACAACACAGAAGATACTACTGTATCAACAAT
>CALZJD010000126.1:3494-9306 GCA_945787795.1 Thermodesulfovibrionia bacterium
TGTTGCCGGACAACAGCATCGACACAGTACTGGAGGAGGAAGGCAACAATTACCCGAACAACACAGAAGATACTACTGTATCAACAATGAAACCTGATCTTGAAGCAATACATATAACAGAAGAACCACAGGTTAATAATAAGGGAAAATTAACGGTTCCGGTCAGGGAAGCAGATACCTCCGGGATAGACAGTGAGATGTTGCCTGATAACAGCATCGACACAGCATTGGAGGAAGAAGGGAACAGTAACCCTAACAACACAGAAGATACCGTTTCGTCAACAATGAAACCTGATCGTGAAATAGTACAGGAAGATGAACCCTCTCATCTTGATACCGGGAGACTGACTGTCCCTGAGACCACAGATCAAATGCAGCAGCAGGAAGAGCATGAAGAAGATAAAACAGCATTAATATCATTTAACGAACTTTTTGAGAATAACAACAACAATTGGGACATTGTAGAGACATCAGCAGCATACGTTCGTTTAAAAAATGGTAAATATTATATCCGGAACAGGAGGAGCTCAGGAGCATATGTTATTCTTAACGGTCCTTATATCTCAACTGACCTCAACTTTGAGATTGAATCACATTTAGATTCTGTCGATCCGTCAGAAGACCACACCTACGGCCTTATCTTTGGTGCAAAAAACAAAGAAGACTTTTTTGTGTTCCAGATACTCCCACAGAATAAATATTCCATCAAGAAATATTTCAGGGGAGCCGCTCTTGAGCTGGCAGGAGGGAACATTAACAGCAGACCGGAAGCACAGGACCTCTATAATGTTTTAAAGATTACCTGCAAAGATAATAAACTAAGCTTTTTTATAAATGGAAATTTTATTAATGAAGTTCCGGATATATATTTCTCCAGAAGAAAAACAGGCTTATTTATAGATAGTAACGCAGAAATAGTCGTAGACAAAATACTTCTCCATCAGCAACCCTGATGAATTACTTCAGATCTGTTTGAGGTCACAGCTCTATCTCCCTGAAGACCTTGCTGATCACAGAAATTGAATATCCCCTCCGCTGTAACATTCCCCACAGCCTTCTTTTTACAACATTATCAGGATACCTGCTGAGTGAGCTCACCTTCTTCTCTATAAAATTACGGGCTGACAACTCTTCGGTCTCTCTGGTATGTTCTGACATGGTTTTATCGATGAGGTCTTTTGGAATGCCCCGTTTGTACAGAAACATCCTGACACCCCTGCCGCCCAGATATTTTCTTTCTGTAGCCTGTCTTAAAAGGTCGGCCGCGAGGACCTCATCATTGATGAGTTTCGACCTTTCAAGAAACTCCATGACATCATTGATGCGGTCCTGATCAAAGCCCTTTTTCCCCAGTCTTTCCAGCATCTCTTTTCTGCTTCTGGACCGGTAGTTGAGAAGTCTTAATGCGTAGCCCCTGACTTCAGCGAGTGAACCTTTCAATCTCCGGACCGCTTCCCCCTTCCGAATCATCAGAGCCCCTGCCTGAATCCCATACATCCTTTGTTGACTGGATCCCCTTGACCTTCAGAGCAAAATCATCAGAATTTGTGGCAATACTGACCGCACTTTCATATGTTATCAAACCGCTTCTGTACAAACCAAGCAATGATTGATCAAAAGTCTGCATACCGTACTGGCTCATACCTTCGGCAATATGGTCAGTAATATTTTTTGTCTTGTCAGGGTCTTCTATACAACCCTTGATTGTGGCCGTTGCAATAAGGACCTCAACAGCGGGAACAACACCTTTCTGGTCAGCCCGCTGCACAAGCCTCATAGAGATTATTGCCTTAAGCACAGATGCAAGTTGTGCCCTCACCTGGTTCTGCTGATACGGGGGAAAAACAGAAATTATCCTGTTAATAGTTTCAACTGCATCAATTGTATGTAGCGTGCTTAATACCAGATGCCCTGTCTCTGCAGCGTCAAGAGCGGTTTTAATAGTTTCAAAATCCCTCATTTCTCCAACCAGAATCACGTCCGGGTCCTGCCTGAGGGCTGCCCTCAGGGCCTTTGCAAATGATACAGCATCATTGCCGATTTCTCTCTGACTTATGATACTTTTCTTATCTTTATGCAAAAATTCAACAGGGTCTTCAATAGTGATAACATTATCTGTTTTATTGGAATTTATATAGTCAATCATGGAAGACAGTGTTGTTGTCTTTCCGCTTCCTGTGGTTCCCGTAACCAGGATCATACCCCTTGGCTCAAGAGCCACCTTTTTCAGTATCTCCGGCAGATACAGCTCTTCCAGCGCCAGAATATTTAAAGGAATGACCCTGAATACTATGCCGACCGTACCCCGCTGAACAAAACAGTTACATCTAAACCTGCCCAGTCCTGCAACACTGTAGGACACATCAATATCAAGGTCCTTGCTGAACTGATCTTTAAGTGGTTCCTGGATCACTGCCATTGCTATGCCGGACGTATCCTCAGGGCTCAATCTCTCTTCTCCGGGCAAGGCAGAAAGTACTCCGTTTACTCTTACAACAGGGTGCGTACCTGCCCTGATATGAAGGTCTGAAGCTTTCATATTAACTGCTTTTTCAAGGAGTGCATCAATATTTACTGGCATAATTTACCTCTTAAAATTATAGGCCTCAAGAATTTTCAATTCAACTTCCTGGGCCACTTCAGGGTTTGTTAGTAAATACTGCTTTGCGTTTTCCCGTCCCTGTCCTATTTTGTTCCCATTATAAGAATACCATGAACCTGCCCTCTCAACAATATCCTTTGCCAGGCCCAAATCAATAAGTTCACCAGCACGTGAAATGCCTTCATTAAAGTATATGTCAAATTCAGCCTGCTTGAACGGAGGGGCAACTTTATTCTTGACCACCTTTACCCTTACCCTGTTTCCAATGGCTTCCTGTGCCGTCTTAAGCTGTTCAATCCTTCTGATGTCCAGCCTGACAGAAGAGTAAAATTTCAGTGCATTCCCGCCGGAAGTAGTTTCCGGGTTGCCAAACATTACTCCTATTTTCATTCTTATCTGGTTAATAAAGATAACGGAAGTATTGCTCTTTGCAATAGCAGAAGTGAGCTTTCTCAGGGCCTGACTCATTAGTCTTGCCTGAAGCCCGGGCAGACTGTCTCCCATGTCCCCTTCTATCTCTGCCCTGGGAACAAGGGCTGCAACAGAATCAATGACAACAATATCAAGGGCGCCGCTGCGGACAAGGGTCTCTGTAACTTCCAGCGCCTGCTCTCCCGTGTCCGGCTGGCTTATAAGAAGATCATCTATATTTACACCCAGTTTTTCCGCATATCCAACATCCAGTGCATGTTCAGCATCTATAAAAGCTGCTGCGCCGCCTGCCTTCTGTGCCTGTGCAATCGCGCTCAGTGCAAGGGTCGTTTTACCGGAAGACTCAGGTCCATATATCTCGATGACCCTGCCCCTTGGGAATCCACCGATTCCCAGAGCGGCATCAAGGCCGATCGATCCGGTCGATATGGCAGGGATATCAACTATACCATCCGAGCCGAGCCTCATGATGGCCCCCTTGCCAAACTGCTTTTCTATTTGTGAAATGGCAACTTCAAGCGCCTTTGTACGGTCCTTATCAACCTTCTTTACTTCCTCTTTGCTATGCATATATCATCTCCTCCAGTATTTAGGTCTAACATATATATCTTTAAACGTTGCGGCTTTAATTGTTAACAAAAAACGTCTGATACTGCTATGCCTGCAGGGGAGCTTCCGCAATCTTGGAATAAACTGCCCCTGCCGGTTTCAGATCACTCTTTATCAAATATATAGATCTTACATCAAATAGCCCAAATCTGTCATGCTCCAGCATCGTAATTTTCTCCACCAATGCGCTTTTGCCCCTGGAACTCCTGAACCTGCCAAGGGTCAGGTGAGGTGAGAACACCCTTTTTTCAGGATCAAACCCCAGAGAAGCCAAGGCCTCATCTATTTCTACCTGAAGCTTTACCAGTTCCCCATGAGCAGTAATGCCGGCCCATAGAACCCTTGGAGACCTTTTAGCCGGAAATGTGCCAATGCCCGAAATCTCAATGCTGAAAATATTATGATGGCTGCATGCCCCCTTTAACAGCTGGATAATGCCGGTTACACTATTTTCTTCAATGTCCCCGAAAAATTTAAGTGTAAGATGTATATTGTCAGTCTTTACCCATCTGATGTCAGCACCACTTTCCTTCAAATGCTGCTGAATCCCTGCAAGGGATGCCTTCACCTCTACAGGCAATTCTATGGCAATAAAACATCTCAAATAATTTGTTTATACATACTTCCAAAAACCAGAGCATTCACTGTTTCACAATAGGATACCATAAAACTGATAAACCATATAATTAAAAAAAAGGGGTTGAGGATTCAAGGGGTCAAGGGTGAGACAGACAAGGATTAAAAAGATAAAATATTATTTTCATTTGAATCCTCAACTCCTAAAACCCTTGAATCCTTTTTTTTAACAATGAACTATCCAAACATCACTCGCCACACCTGGAGACAGATATTTGCATATACACCTGCAAGGAGATCATCAAGCATAATCCCTGTCCCTCCTGATATGGTGCTTTCTATCCGTTTTATGGGAGGGGGTTTAAATATATCAAACAGCCTGAATAAGACAAATGCGGCAATAAGATACCCTGTGCTTTTTGGTAAAAACATGACAGACACGAGATAGCCGCAAAATTCATCTATAACAATATGTCCGCTGTCTTTGCCCAGGACCTTTTCAATATGATGGGCTGAGACTGTTCCGACAATAATGACAGGAATGGAAAAAAGAACCAGAACTGCATCACCGGGTCTGGTCAATAAAATGGCAAACAGTCCAATGGCAGTCCCAAAGGTTCCCGGAGCATGAGGAATGTAGCCGGTAAAACCAAGAGTGGCAATTATGTGATAAACATGGTTGAGCATATGAAGAAATGTCAAATGTCAAAGTTCAAATGCCAAATGAATTCCAAATTTAAAAAATTTCAAATTACAAAAGTAACAATTGGTCGGGTTTAATCTTCTGTTTTTTTTGACATTAAGTCATTGAGAAATTCAATTGGCATTTGAGCTTTGACATTGTAATTATATACTGACTTTATTGCCTTATTCCTGCACAATCCTATATGAATGTGTTATTTCAGCACTCTTCCCGAGCGTTGTGCCCACGAGACAGTATTTGCCAAGAGAGAGTTCTATTGCACGTTTCACCGCTTCTTCAGAAATATTCCTGCCTGTTATTACATACTCTATATGCATTTTCTGAAAGGACTTTGGCTGTACTTCTGCAACATCACCACTGACATTCATCTCAAATCCGGTCACATCCTGCTTTTTCTTTCTCAATATGGAGATAACGTCCATTCCTGAACAGCCTCCAAAGGCCATGAGCAGCAGTTCGGAAGGTTTGGTTCCTGTGTTGTTTCCGCCCACATTCGGCGGTCCATCCATGACAACAGCATGACCAGAATCAGCGGTTGCTACAAATTGCATATTCTCAACAAGTCTGACTTTACTATTTAACATAACCGACCTCCATGAAATAAACAGGTAATGATAAGACTGTAAGTAATTACATTTTTTTTGTCAATAATGGGTAATATTTGTGCGATCATGTTTATTATTCAATTAATATCAGGTCTGGTCCG
Source organism: Thermodesulfovibrionia bacterium (assembly GCA_945787795.1). Lineage (GTDB taxonomy): Bacteria > Nitrospirota > Thermodesulfovibrionia > UBA6902 > UBA6902 > CALZJD01. The sequence continues at coordinate 9,123 of CALZJD010000126.1, forward strand.
AGTCTGACATTTTTGATTATATTTCATGAACACCCTGCTTTTTCGCTTTATTATGTAGTAAATTAGAGTACTTTCAATAACTCATATAACATGGTAGAATATGTCTTGATTTTTTCCCTTGTCTTTAATTTCTACTATTTCTAAAGGAGAAGAAATGACGAAAAAAGTGAGGAAGGCTGTATTT
>CALZJD010000127.1 GCA_945787795.1 Thermodesulfovibrionia bacterium
TGTTTCACTCTCTCATCAACGCCTTCATAACGGCCGCAAATAAAGGTAACTCGTCTGGTCTCCCCTGAAAGAGATTCAGCCTTTTTCTGATCAAACGGGATCCCCTGGGGACTGAGAAGTATCACCTTTCTTGATTCCCCGTCCTCATTGAGATGGTCCAGCGCCTTGAAGATCGGCTCAGGTTTGAAGACCATTCCTGCGCCGCCCCCAAAGGGATAATCATCCACTGTCCTGTGAACGTCCGATGTAAAGTCTCTTATATTGACAAGTCTTACATCAAGGAGTTTATTCTCCCTGGCCCTTTTCAGAATGCTCTCATCAAGATAGGCAGTCAGAATATCAGGGAAGAGAGTTAAGACATCACATTTCATTTCAGGTTTCAGACAATTCTAAAGGAGAAGGGGGATGCCCTTCTCCTTCTGTATGGTAAAAATATATGTTAACGTTCCGGTCTATTCGAGAATTTCCAAAACACACCGTTTGCCAAGCTTGGTTCCTGCAGCGCTTAAAATCGTCCTTATGGACCGGGCAGTCTTGCCCTGCTTCCCAATGACCTTGCCGAGGTCACTTGTATCAACACGTAATTCAAACACAGTGGTCCTCTCACCATCAACCTCAGAAACTGAAACTTCCTCCGGTTTGTCCACCAGAGCCTTTGCAATGTCCTCGATTAGTGATTTCATGTCCACCTCCATTTGAATTAGGGCTATTTTTTACAGGCCCGATATTTTCAAAAGTTTGCTAACAGTAGAACTTGGCTGAGCTCCGCAACCAATCCAGTATTTGGCCCTTTCGGTATCTATCTTGATTTCCGATGGTTCTTTCAGTGGATCATAGGTGCCGATAATTTCGATAAATGGACCGTCTCTTCTCTTGCGTGAGTCAGCCACTATTACCCTGTAAAAAGGCTTTTTCTTCGCACCTTTTCTTGTTAGTCTAATCTTTACCAAATTACGTCCTCCGTCTCAATGGATATTAATATACAAAATTCATGCGTAGTATGCAAGATACTCAGCAGAACATATATTCATTTTAAAATTTAAACTGGGGCATTCCAAAGCCCTTGCCCCGCTTCATCTTTTTCATCATTTTTTTCATCTGGAGATGCTGCTTGACCAGTCTGTTTACATCCGCCACAGTCGTTCCACTGCCGGCGGCAATCCTCTTTTTTCGACTGCCGTTAAGTATAACATAATTCCTTTTTTCCTGTGTTGTCATAGAGGATATGATAGCCTCTACCCTTACAAAGGCCTTATCATCAATATTGACACCCTTCATCTGTTTTCCAAGGCCAGGGATCATGCTTAGCAGACTTTCCAGGGAACCCATTTTTTTTATCTGTTTTATTTGCGTTACAAGATCTTCAAAGGTAAACCTGTTCTTATTCAGCTTACCCTCAAGGTTAAGTGCCTCTTCAAGGCTGACCGCCTCCTGGGCCTTTTCTACAAGGGTCACCACATCACCCATGCCAAGAATCCTTGAAGCCATTCTTTCAGGGTGGAATGGCTCCAGAAAATCTATCTTTTCACCAACCCCGATAAGCTTTATTGGTTTTCCTGTGACGGTGGCAATGGACAGGGCTGCTCCGCCACGGGCATCTCCATCCATTTTTGTGAGAATGACCCCCTGGATATCCAGTTTTTCATTAAAAGACTCTGAGATATTCACCGCGTCCTGACCTGTCATGGCATCGGCAACCAGCAGGATCTCTGACGGGGAAGCCGCTTTTTTGATGTTCTCAAGCTCGTCCATGAGATTCTCATCAATATGAAGCCTTCCGGCAGTGTCCAGGATCATAATGTCCCGGCCTTCAAGGTTGGCCATTTTCAGGGCAGCAGGGAAAATACCTACCGGATCATCTCCCGGTTTGGTAGCATATACAGGCACATCAATCTGGACACCCAGAGACTTAAGCTGCTCAATGGCTGCAGGTCTGCCTGTATCCATGGCAACCAGCATGGGCCGTCTACCGTCTTTTTTGAAATTATTGGCAAGCTTGGCTGATGTAGTTGTTTTACCGGAGCCGTGAAGACCGACAAGCATGATTACAGTAGGAGGATTTGGTGAGAGATTGATCTTGCTTTGTCCGCCTCCCATAAGAGCGCAAAGCTCATCATTTACTATCTTTACGACCTGCTGACCAGGGGTAATGCTGTCAAGGACCTCCTTGCCTACAGCCCTTTCCCTGACCTTATCAACAAAACTCTTGACAACCTTGAAGTTAACATCAGCTTCAAGCAGGGCCATCCTGATCTCTTTAAGGGCAGCAACTACATCCTCTTCCTTAAGAAGTCCCCGGCCCTTTATTTTCTTAAAGATGCCTTCCAGTCTGTCAGATAATGATTCAAACATAGCATATCTGTAGGGGCGAACGGCCGTTCGCCCCTACTTTTTAAAATTATCTTCTATATATTTCTCTGCCGCTATGGCAGCGATGGCTCCATCTCCGACTGCGGTGGCAATCTGCTTGGTAATTTTTGCGCGCATATCACCGGCTGCGAAAATGCCCGGTGCTGACGTTGCCATATTCTCATCGGTGAGGATGTAGTTATTTTCATCAAGATTCGCGGTCCCTGCAAGAAATTCCGTATTCGGATCAAAGCCAACGTAAATAAAAACTCCCTCAACTTCCAGAGAGGAGAATTCACCGGTTTTTACATTTTTCACACGCAGAGAGGTGACACCCTTCTCATCTCCTTCTATCTTTTCGGGAATAGAGTCCCAGACTAGTTTTATCTTCGGTTCTGAAAGGGCCCGGTCCTGAAGAATCTTCTCTGCTCTCAGACTGTCTCTCCTGTGCACTATGTAAACCATCTCTGCAAACTTTGTCAAAAAAAGACCTTCCTGAACAGCAGAGTCTCCCCCTCCGATGACAGCAATATTTGCTCCTTTGAAAAAAGCACCATCGCAGGTGGCACAGTATGAAACACCCCTGCCGCGAAATTCATCTTCACCCTCTATTTTCAGTTTCCTTGGGTGTGCCCATCCTCAAGTATTATTTTTTTACTATTGCCATTGAATGATATGCGGGTAACAGTGCCCTGAGAAATTTCAAGTCCGAATTTGGTAGCCTGCTGTTCCATTTTCCGGGCAAGGTCGGCACCGGCAACACCTTCTTCAAAGCCCGGATAATTCTCGATCCACTCAGTGATCGTAACAGTTCCCCCAGTCAATCCTTTTTCAATAAGAAGAGATTTTAATCTGGCCCGGGAAGTATAAAGCCCTGCTGTAAGACCAGCAGGGCCTCCACCAATTATTATTACGTCATACATACTGATTGTTAATTATCCCAGAAAAGAATCGATCTTGGATTTTAGCTGGGCCTTGGGTACAGCTCCGACTACCTGGTCTTTTACCTCGCCGCCTTTAAAAAACATCAGGGTAGGAATGCCTCTTATACCGTACTTGCTTGCGAGGTCTGGATTTTCATCTGTATTGACCTTGGCAAAAACAACCTTGCCTTCATACTCTTTCGCAAGTTCTTCAACGACAGGTGCTACTATCTTGCATGGACCGCACCAGGTTGCCCAGAAATCAACCATAACCAGACTCTCAGATTGCATGACCACCTGGTCAAAAGTCTCACCTGTAACACTTGTAACTGCATCTGACATATGAAAGACCTCCTCATTTAATTTATAGAATATTAATTATATGGCCTGTTTATACTCTTTGTCAATTTACCTATTCTTGACGAAAACATATCCAATTCTGTGATAAGACAAATATAAATGTCATGCATAACAGGAGTCCCCCTCTCTTTGGCAAAGTCGGAGCGACCCTGTGCAGAGACCCGTTTCGGATGGCGCAGGTGAGATTTTATATGAATAATATCCTGCAAATCCCCTATTTCAAGTGGGAAAATGTATTACGTAAACAGGCATATTATAAATGATCTATGTTACAATTCATTCGTCATTTTCATATATAAAGGAGGCAGCAGTGGCAGAGATAAAAAGCCGTGAAGATGAGCCGCTTCCCGGCATAACGTATTCAGAAATTCATATACCCGATGAAAACAGCCTGGGCACTGGAACATTTATAACTGTTCTTGAGGAAGGTGCATTTGGCAAAAAAAATCCCATAATGAGTTCTATTATGAACGAACCTGTTTTTGTGCTCATTTTAAGCATGAACGCAGCTATAGAATCTGCAACAGCCATGTGGGATATTACGGGAATAGAGTTAAACGGTAACAATCTTGAGTTAATAGGGTAGTGACTAAGATCTGCCAGCTCTTACTTGCTATGTCTGCGAATCAGTAAGGTCCTTCAGTTTTTTTTACTTTGTTTTACTTTCAGGTACATTTCTTTATGGTCGGTAATATCAGAGGCAAAGACCATGTACATATTTTGATCAATGGCTATCCATTTAGCATCCCATGCTTTTCCCGATGCTTCAAATACAGACTCGCATTCTTCTCCCTTTTCGAGCACGGTTGGCGGATTACACCATGAACAGGCATTGCCACCATGGGATAATGAACATTTTACGCCCGAAACCAATCCTGCTTTTTCTGCAGCTGCATTAGATGCAATAATATCACTGGTGACCGGATTCAGCATAATTGCAACATACGGCATGGTGTCAAGCATGACCTGATTAAAGTAGGATTTTTTCTGGAGCGCTTCCTCTGCTTCTTCAATATCTTTTTCCCAGTCCAGTGCATCGATCACAGACCTGACTTTAACAGGGAGTTGCTCAATAAAACCATCATCTTTAATGATATAATCCATGGCGCCCCGCTTCATCATGTCTACAGCTATATGTTCGTTCCCCTTGCCGGTTACCAGCACAAAAGGAACATTATGCTTTCTTTGTGATAGGGTCTGGATAACTTCCCTCCCCGTCATATCAGGCAGACCGTAATCCAGGACCAACAGCGGGTTCTCACTTCCGCTTACCCTGTCAATGGCATCTGAACCACTCAGCGCACCTTCAGTTTGAAATCCTTCACGCTGTAAAATTTTTTGCATCAGATGATTCAGGCTTGCATCATCTTCAGTTACAATTATGTTGGATACATTATTCATAGTTTATTTGCCTTTAGTACTCTCCCCTATTTCTCTTGCCATAGGTTCATTATTTTATCCTTATATACAATATTATGAAAAATTGATGAATGTCAAGACTAAAATGAAAACTGACATGTATATCCCCTTTTATTTCTTTTTTAAGGCCTTTTCAACAGTTTTTATAGCGCAAAATTCCCCGCACATGCTGCAGACCTGTGATTCTGCCGGCGGGACCTCTGACCGGTAATTCCTGACTTTCTCGGGATTTAGGGACAGGGCAATCTGACCATTCCAGTCAAGGGCCTTTCTTCGTCTGGCCATTTCATTGTCAATATCAATGGCCCCCTTGACCCCTTTTGCAATATCAGCAGCATGAGCAGCAAGTTTAGAGGCTATGACGCCCTCTTTCACATCTTCTATACTGGGCAGCCTTATGTGCTCTGCAGGCGTGACATAACAGAGAAAATCAGCGCCTGCTGCCCCGCCTACTGCCCCGCCGATGGCAGCTGAAATATGGTCATAACCCATACCTATATCGGTAACTAACGGCCCAAGCACATAAAAGGGAGCGCCTTTGCAGATCTCTTTCTGCATTTTCATATTTAATTCAACCTGATGTAACGGTACATGACCGGGTCCCTCAATAATGACCTGCACCCCCTGTTTTACCGCTCTGTCACGAAGCTCACCCAGCGTGATCAGTTCATCTATCTGGGTCCTGTCCGTGGCATCGGCCAGACATCCCGGACGGGCCCCGTCACCCAGGCTTAAGGTAAGATCATGGTTTCTGGATATTTCAATAAGTCTGTCATAATTCTCATACAGAGGGTTCTCTCTGTCATTGTAAATCATCCATTCAATCAGAAAGGCCCCGCCGCGGCTTACAATATCCAGGATTCTGCCATCCTCCCGCAGAATTTCTATGGTTTTTCTGGTTAACCCGCAATGGACCGTTACAAAATCCACCCCTTCTTCTGCCTGGCCTTCAATCGCATCAAAGAGGTCATCAACACTCATCTTTGCAATCGACCCTTTTTCCTCGGCCGCTTTTGCAACAGCTTCATAAATGGGTACTGTTCCCACTGAAACAGTTGATTTTCTCATCATCAGTTTTCGGATGTCCCTGATCGGACCGCCTGTTGAGAGGTCCATTACAGCATCAGCGCCATACTTGATGAGTACATCCAGTTTTTCCATCTCTTCATCAAGAGATATTCTGTCCCTTGATGTTCCTATGTTGGCATTGACCTTTGTCCTGAGGCCTTTACCAATGCCCAGCGGTTTTATGTCATGAGATGCATTTCTTGATATTACTGTCAGTCCTTCCGCAAGGTCCTGAGACAACTGTTCAGCAGACACCCTTTCATCGAGGGCAACCTCCTTTACTTCATCGGTGATAATGCCCTCTCTGGCTTGTTCAATCCTGGTTTTCTTTAAATCGGCCATATTAAGCTCCTGATAAATTAATGAGTTCCTGATATTTTCTTTTGATATTATGTGAGGCCAGGACATCACGGATAATGGCAACACCATAAGCGCCTGACTCCCTTATATGCTTAATCCTATTGCTGTTTACGCCTCCTATGGCAAATACAGGAATACTTATTTTCCTGCTCACCTGTTTTAAGGCATCAATTCCAACAGGATTACCATATTTACGTTTGGCAGGCGTTCTGTATACAGGTCCAAAAGTAATAAAATCAGCCCCGCCATTCTCTGCCTCTTTTGCTTCCTTCAGGGAATGGGTTGATACGCCTATTAATAGTTTCTTCTTAACTGTTTCCCTGACTTTGGAAACAGGAATGCTGTTCTGCGTCAGATGGACACCGTCAGCTCCCACTGCAAGCCCTATGTCAAACCTGTCGTTGATAAACAACTGTGCCTTATATTCTTTGGTCAGCTTTCTCATCTTATATGCCAGTTGCAAAAGGTCCCGTGTACCCATATCTTTTTCTCTCAACTGCACTGCCCTTATTCCACCTTTTAAAGCCTTTTCAACAGCCGTGACGAGTGACGCATGACGCGTGACGAGTTTTCTGTCTGTTATCAAATAAATCTGAAAGTCTATGAGCTCCTGTTTCTTCACTCGCCATTCGTTATTCATAATTCATAATTATTAATTCTTTACTCGTCACTCGTTACGCGTTACGGTCTTTACAGCATTCCTTCTATCGGACTGCTTGCAGTAGCATAAAGTTTCCGTTCTATTCTTCCGGCCTTGTACGCGAGGCGTCCTGCTTTTACCGCATGGTTCATGGCAGCAGCCATGGCTATAGGGTCTTTTGCACCTGCAATGGCTGTATTGAGTAAAACTGCATCACATCCGAGCTCCATGGCAACGGCAACATCAGAGGCTGTACCCACACCTGCATCTACAACCACAGGTACCTTTGCCTGTTCCAGGATGATCTTGATGTTGTAGGGATTTCTGATTCCCAGTCCTGAGCCGATTGGCGCCGCAAGAGGCATTACAGCAGCTGCACCTGCATCTGCAAGACGCTGTGCCATAACAGGATCATCATTCATATAAGGCAGAACTATGAATCCTTCCTTTGCCAGAATTTCTGTTGCCTGGAGAGTTGCGCATACATCAGGAAACAGAGTTTTTTCATCACCTAATACTTCAAGTTTTATAAGATCAGAAATGCCCGTTTCCCTGGCAAGCCGTGAATACCTGAGGGCATCTTCCATAGTGAAACACCCTGCTGTGTTCGGCAGTATTTTGTATTTTTTCGGATCTATAAAATCGAGCAGGTTTTCTGACTTATTATCAAATATATTAGTCCTTCTCACCGCCACCGTAACAACGTCAGCACCGGAAGCCTCAATGGCCAGTTTTGTCTCTTCAAAATCCTTGTACTTGCCTGTTCCCACCCAAAGCCTTGATTTAAATTCAATTCCTTTGATAACTAACCGATCATCCATACCCATCTCTCCATTTTTTTGAAATGCGTCATTCGTAATTGGTTATATATTATTTGTTATTAGTTATTAATTACTCGTTACTTGTCACGCGTCACTCGTTACTGTTTTTTTGTTATTTGTTACTGTTTATAAAATTAGTAATTCATAATTTGTAATTGTCTTCACCCTCCCCCAACAAAATTAACAATCTCCACTTTATCCCCGTCTTTTAATACGCAGGTATGAAAATCATTTTTCTTAATGATGTTAAGGTTGACTTCAACAGCAACCCTGGCCGGTTCAATTTCCATATTTCGGAGCAGGCCTTCAACAGTCAGGTTGTCCTGAATATCTTTCTTCTCACCATTTAACGTAAGTATCATTTTTCTCACTTAAGTGTGAATATCCCGCTTTCCCTGTGCTACAAGCTTCATCTTTTCTATTAATCCGTTGGAACTTTTTGAAATCTCATCTTTCAGCAATTTTTCCAGATTTTCCTTTTCATCATCAGAACAGTTGTCCTCAATATACTCCTTCAGTGAGAGCAGGGCATTTTCATTACAGAACTTTTTCATTTTTTCATTCTGTGCAAGTGTTCTGAACTGTTCACCGCTCCTGCCTTCCCTGTAACAGGCAGTGCACAGGCTGGGGATCATGCCCAGATCAGCAAGCTTGCTTATAACTTCTTCAAGGCTTCTGCTGTCACCAACCTCAAACTGTTCTGTATCACCCTTCTCGATATATCCCCATGGGCTCGTCCGGGAACCGGCCGATATCTGTGATGCCCCTATTGAAAGCAATGCATCTCTCAAATCTGCACGTTCTCTTGTTGATATCACAACGCCAACATAAGGGAGAGCGAGGCGGTAAATGGCAACTATCTTTTTAAGGTCTTCATCAGAGACCCTGAATGTATCAAAATCCACTTCTGATCCTTCTGCAGGCTGAAGCCGGGGCACAGATAGCGTATGAGGTCCGAATCCGTATTTATTGATTAATCTTCTGCTATGGGCTATTAACGCACCTACTTCCCACCGCCAGTCGTAAAGACCAAGCAATACCCCCATGCCCACATCTTCAAAGCCAGCTTCTATGGCCCTGTCCATTACACCAAGCCTTGATGCATAATCTGCTTTTGTACCCGCAGGATGTAAATACCTGTATGATGGAATGTGATAGGTCTCCTGGAAACACTGGTACACGCCAATCCCGCTGGCCTTGAGTTTTTTGAAATTTCTGACACTCATCGGAGCAGTATTGGCATGCAAAATTCTAATATCAGTGTTGCTGTAAATAGCATCAGCTACTTTTTCAAAGTATTCTACGCCGGTACGTTTCGTGTGTTCACTCGCGACAAGGAGCAGTCTCCTGTACCCTTTGCCGGAAAGAAACTCTGCTTCCTGAACAGCCTCATTAATGGTCAGGCTCTTTCTCCTGGCATTTTTGTTGCCTGTTCTGAATCCGCAATACAGGCAATCGTTCATACATTCATTAGAAAGATAAAGAGGGGCAAAAAGCACCACTCGCTTACCATAGACCTTTTCCTTGACCCGGTTTGCAGCATCGTAAACTTCTTCCCAGACTTCTCTGTCATCCAGGTCTATCAGGGCTGATACTTCCGTGAGATTCAGTACATGCAGATCCAGGGACTTGTCAAGGATGTCCTTAATAAATTTTCTGTCACTGTTATTATTAATATGCTTCATATTCTCCAAAATAAAAAAACCGCATTCCCGGAATGGTATATACCAAAGGAAATACGGAATATGATTTCGCTTCCCTTTCCTTCGCTGGGATTAACCAGTTCAGGTTCGGAGGGTCTCCCACTTCAGAACACAGATCAAAGATAGTTCTGTTCGTGAGACTCTCAGGCTATGCCTCCCCTAGGGTAGACTCACAGTATACCTCTGAGTTGAAAAACCTGTCAAGCTATGCAATTCCGATCATTTTTTTATCTCTTCTAAAAAGTATTCGATTTAAGTAAAATATTCAACGTGTATAAATTTGTCATCATCCTGCTATGCCTTCTGTATGTTCCATCAAACATTGCTGCCTCCGGTGCTTTTCCCATAGAAAATGACCATACATCATTAATCGGGAAAAGCAGCACATTGATTTTAAAAAATGATGTGACCCTGATTGAACTTGCCAGAGCTTACGATACAGGATATAACGAGATAGTGGACGCTAACAAAGCAATCGATCCCTGGGTCCCCGGAAAAGGCGCGAGGGTGGTTTTGCCTATTTCCTGGCTTCTTCCCGAAATGATAGACAAGGGAATTATCATCAACCTTGCAGAGCTGCGATTATATTATTTTTTTTCCATACAGGAATCCAGATATGTAAAGACATACCCTTTAGGGATTGGCAGGCAGGGATTTAATACGCCAACGGGCACATATAAAATATCTTATATGACCAAAGACCCTGTATGGAAAACACCTGAAGTATCAAGAAAAGAAAATCCTGAACTGCCCCTGTATGTTCCTCCCGGTCCTGAAAATCCTCTTGGAGGGTTCTGGATGCAGCTCTCGATTGGTACATATGGCATTCACGGTACTAATAAACCCTATGGAATAGGAAGAAGCGTTAGCCAGGGATGTATCAGACTCTATCCTGAGGATATAAAGGATTTATACAGCTATGTCAGGCTCGGAACCATTGTAAAGGTAATTAATGAGCCTGTAAAAGTGGGGAAGCATAACAACAGTGTATATATTGAGGTCCATCGCGCAGAGCAGCCTGATGCAGAGATCGTTCAGCTGGCGATCAATAATCTGAACAGGAAGCACCTGTTGAAAAATGTAGACACCGTATTACTGATTAGAGCAATTAAAAGTGCAACAGGGCTTCCTGTCATAATATCACGATAATTATTTACGCTGTTTCATTTCAAAGGCCTTGACCGCTTTTTCAGCAGATTGCTGTGCATTATCAGCAGCCCTTTCTGCCCGGCTTGCAGCTCTTTCCGCACTGCCACTGGCAGCTTCAGCCCTGTTTGCAGCGGCTTCGGCCCGGTCTGCTTCACTGGATGCTTTGCTTGCAGATGAAGATGCACTGTCTGCTGATGCCTTTGCGTCTCTCGCAGATTCAGTGGAACTGTCCAGCAGTGCTTTGTCCTCAGGTGCTAACGTATACGTTTTTGCACACCCTACAAGAGCAAGCGTCATCACAATCAGTAAAATAATTGAAATTCTCATTTAATCCTCCTTTCCTTTTTTTAATTAGATACATAAACATATTCTGTTATGTTTTGCAAGTTTTTTTAAGCCTGCAATGTAATTTATTTATGCCTTGTACTTCACATAATTGAGCAGCCCGCCTGCAAGAATGATCTCCCGCTGTCTCTGTGTAAGTCCATGCAGGGTTGTAAAGGTTTTACCTGATTTCTTATCAATAAAAGTAATACGGTCAGACTCCTTTACCTCTTTCGCAACTGAGGGAAGCTCAATCTCACTTCCCTCTTCAAGAGTGTCATAGACTTCAGGTTCAACTGTTAAGGGAAGGATACCAAAATTTATCAGGTTGTCCTTGTGGATTCGGGCAAATGATTTGGCAAACACTACCTTGATTCCAAGATACATCGGGGCAAGGGCTGCGTGCTCTCTGCTCGATCCCTGTCCGTAATTCATTCCACCTACGACAATACCTCCGCCCGATGCTTTAGCCCTGGAGGTAAACTCACTGTCGACCTTTGAAAAAACATACTCTGATATGGCCGGAATGTTTGACCTGAGAGGCAGAATCTTTGCGCCGGCAGGCATGATATCATCAGTAGTAATATTATCCCCGACCTTTAGTATGACACGGCTCGTGAGAGACTCTTCCAGGGCTTCCTTTACCGGAAATGGTTTGATATTGGGGCCTCTTTCTACCACAACCTTTTCAGGTTCAGGGGACGGGGGAACTATCATGGCATCATCGATTATGTATTTGTCCGGTAGAGGGATTATTATTGGTTCGGTTAAAACTTCACCGGGATCGGTTATTACCCCTGCAACCGCAGATGCTGCAGCAGTTAACGGACTACAGAGGTAAGACTGGTCATCAGGAGTACCGCTCCTGCCCGGGAAGTTCCTGTTGAATGTTCTTAACGTCACAGCTCCTGTAGGAGGCGCATGCCCCATTCCAATGCAGGGTCCACAGGTACTTTCAAGTATCCTTGCGCCGGATGATACCAGATCGGCCAGGGCGCCGTTTTCAGAAATCATCTGCAATGCCTGCCGCGATCCCGGACTGACGGTGAGGCTGACATCAGGATGCACTTTTTTTCCTTTCATCATTTTTGCTGCAATCATCAGGTCAGCATATGACGAATTCACACAGCTTCCTATACACACCTGTTTAATGGGCGTCCCCTGCACTTCCCTGACAGTCCTGATGTTATCGGGACTTGAGGGGGCTGCGATAAGGGGGACAAGGTTATCAAGGTCAACATCCAACTGTTCGTCATATACAGCGTCTTTATCCGGCCTGAGTTCCCCCCATTCATCTTCACGTCCCTGGGCCCTGAAAAAAGCCAGGGTCTGTTCATCAGATGGAAAGACCGATGACGTGGCGCCCAGTTCAGCCCCCATGTTAGTAATAGTGGCTCTCTCCGGAACAGTAAGGTTCTTCAGGGCCTCACCTGTATATTCAACAATTTTACCCACCCCGCCCTTTACTGTCAGCTGTCTCAGAACATCAAGAATTATGTCCTTGGCGCTTACTCCTTTTTTCAAAGACCCCCTGAGAATTACCTTCATTACTTTAGGCATAACCAGCCAGAACGGCTCACCAGCCATGGCAAGGGCCACATTAAGTCCACCTGCACCAATCGCGAGCATGCCCACTGCGCCTGCATTGGGTGTATGACTGTCTGATCCAAGAAGGGTCTGTCCGGGTTTTGAAAAGCGTTCAAGGTGTACCTGGTGACAGATGCCGTTTCCGGGTCTCGAAAAATATATCCCGTATTTACCGGCCATTGTCTGGAGAAAGCGGTGGTCATCGGCATTTTCAAAACCGGACTGCAGCGTATTATGGTCAACATAACTGACCGAAACCCTGGTCCTGACCTTTGGTATCCCCATCGCTTCAAACTCTAGATAGGCCATTGTCCCGGTCGCGTCCTGGGTCAATGTCTGGTCAATGGATATGGCAATTTCTTCACCCGCATTCATTTTACCTTCAACAAGATGAGATGATATCAGCTTCTGAGCTACATTCATGTGTAATATCCTCCGAATTTATTTACAGGCATGAAGAGACAAGGCAATATATATTAATAATTATTAAAGAGAAATGCCTGTCCTGACAAATACTACTTAAACTGATCCAGTCTGTCCTCTATCATGCCTTTGGCCTTCTGCATGATATCTCTTTCACTTTTATGTGACAATGTATTGATTGCCTGATCAATCATGAACCATCTTGCCTCGTCCACTTCATGGTCATGATCATCTGTACTGCCTGTGAAGTATTTCAAGAGGTATAAATGGACTGTCTTGTGGATCTTCACCATATCATCTTTTAAAAAATACCAGTATGATATATGCCCGATTTTTTCGATTATTCTTCCTGTCAGCCCTGTCTCTTCCCTGATTTCCCGCAGGGCTGTTTCAGGGGGTTCTTCGCCTTTATCAATCACTCCTTTCGGGAGACACCAGGCCTTTTTCCCCCTTACACATACAAGGACCACTTCAACTCCTTTATCAGACACTCTTGTTATGACCCCGCCTGAAGATGTGAGATTTTTTATTATGGGAGGTCTGCTCATATTCAGAGAATCACGGGCTCATGGTCTTCTGGAACCAGGGAACTATTATTCTTACCGTATCGTTATACAGAACAAAAAATATCAATAACAGCAAAAGTGACATGCCTACCTTATTAGCTGCAATCATAATTTTTTC
>CALZJD010000128.1 GCA_945787795.1 Thermodesulfovibrionia bacterium
TACTGCCGTGGCAGAAGGACATCATCATAGCAATATGAGTGACATGGTTCCATGGGGAGTATTTATATCAGGTCTGGCGTTCTTTATCGGCCTGAGTGCAGGAGCGACCATGGTCGGTCTGTTAATACATGGATTTGGACGTGAGGACTACCATCCGATTGGAACGCGTGCAATTCTTATAGGCCTGATGAGCATTTTTGCTGCCATGGGCTGCGTTATGATGGACATAGGGAACCCCTTCCGGGCAATGAAGATCCCCTTTCTGCTCAGGAATGAAAGCTCGATGTTCTTCATATCTTCATCAAGCTACATGGGATTCATGGCTATATTATTAGCAGAACTCGTCAGCACCGTACAGATAACACGGGGGAAGGCAACAGGCAGGGGTAAAAAAGTTGCAAAATTACTCGGGATAATCGCAGTGCCTTATGCCCTTATTGTTGTTCACTCATTTACCGGCACGATCTTTGGTGTCGTAAAGGCGAGGGAAATGTGGAATACGCCTCTGCTTCCCGTCCATTTCGTGACATCTGCACTTGCAAGTGGCTTTGCCCTTGTCATTCTGGTCACCATAATTACTTCATGGGTCAACAGAAAAGATCTTGTAAGCCGGGAAACATATAACCACATGGGGATTATGCTGTGCTTCTTTCTTATTGCCACAGTCTTTCTTGACACATTCGACTACCTGATAATCAGTTACAGCGGTACAGAAGAAGGGCTGGAGACATGGCATCTGCTTACCGGCAGATACCTGCCCACTTTATTAATCAATATGGTGGGATTATATGCTTACGCATCCTCAATCACCATAATAGCAATTGCAGCGTATCGGATTAATCTCATTTCTATCGGTCAGCTTGTTCCTCTGTATCACGAAATAGGAGAAATTCAATATGTCCCGAACATTCACGAGATTGCGCCGTTTATAGGACTTGTTGCAATGCTGATGTTTGTATACGCAATACTGACAAAGGTCCTTCCACTGGAGGACAAAGTACATTAATGGAGATATGAGGAGGCTATTATACATGACTAAACATATACAACTTACATATGGAGGTAAAAACATGAATAGCGGATTGTTACATAAATTCATAACAGGAGTCCTGGCCTCTTTTCTCATCTCCATTGTTCCGGGCTGCTCTTCCCATACTTCAACGTCGATGGAACATGAAGGGGATACATCTTCCATGTCGGCTTCATATAAAGATGCAAAATATGTCGGTTCAGACCGATGTAAAGATTGCCACTGGCGCGAACATGATTCCTGGAGGCACACACTCCATTCAAAATTCATGCAGCCTGCCGAAGAATTTACCGTATTAGGGGATTTTGAGATAAACAATACATTGTCAGTACAGGTCGAAAAAAATGCCCCGGAATTCGCAGGTAAGGACATGGATACTACCATGTTTAAAAAAGACGGCAAATATTATGTCAACACAATTGGTCCTGACTGGGAGTTTCACGATTATGAAATTTCCCATGTCATTGGAATTAACAGAAGACAGAATTATTTAACCGTTTTTCCAAATGGTTCCATTCATGTTCTCCCTGTAGAGTGGGATGTCAAACAAACGGCATGGATCGATTATTATGGACTCGACAGGCAATACCCCAATAAGGGTAATTACTGGAGTGATGATGCAAGAATCTGGCAGTTTAAATGCGGCGGCTGTCACTCCACAGGAATGAAAATAAACTATGACAAGGCCGCAGATTCATTTAACACAACATTTGCCAATCTCGGCATCGGATGTGAGTCGTGCCACGGGCCGGGGAGCAGTCACATTACGGCGGCAAGATTTCAGTACGAAAAAGAGAAGGACACGATCATCAATCCTTCAAAAATGCCATGGCGGCTTCGTGCTGCTGTGTGCGGTCAATGTCACAACTGGGGGGCCAGCACTGCTAAAATTACGCCTTATAAGGAAGGCTTTCCTGAACGGTATTCATTTCCATACGGTTTCAGCGTTGGCAAACCACTATATCTTTTTTATGTCAACGAGCCTGATGACGACAAGAAACACCACCAGCAATATAATGAATGGAGTGCAAGCTCCCATGCAGAGGCAGGCATCATGTGCACTACCTGTCACGGCGTGCATCAGGAAGGAATGCATAAGAATCCCCACAAGGCGCAGACAAAGTTTATAGCGGACAGTCTCTGCACAAACTGCCACCAGACAATACAGAAAAAGGCCGCTCACAGGATCCATACGTTTGGCAGCTGCATAGCCTGCCATATGCCGAGGACCAAGGAGCATGAGCACAGCCATACATTTGAGTTTATTTCTCCGGAAGAAAGTTTAAGGGCAGGCGGTGTTGATAAACAGCCAAATTCATGCAGCGGATGTCATCACCACAAGAATACGCCGCTTACTGCACTTATTACATTTCTTGATGCTGTGAAAAAGGAAGATATGCCGGTGCCCTTTTCAGTACACGGACGGTGATGCAGGAATAGAATATTATGCTTAATTCAATAAAGAAAAAAGAATTCATATCTTGTTCTGAAAACCAGTCAGACAGGGAGGGGTAATGGAATTATGAAAAAGATCATTCTCTATACTACGGCTTTTTTAATGCTCATCATGTTATCAGCAGATGCATATTCAGCGGAAAAAACTCATGGTGATGATACCGGCATTTCTCTGCCTGATGTGAGATCACAATTTTTCTGTGGCTACTGCCATGTCCTGTCGTATCCCAATGTGATCAAAAAAGCATTTCTTTCGTGGCAGTCTGGAAAACATAAGGATATTGGCTGTGTGAAGTGTCATTATCCTCCTGAGAACCTGGCATATTCTATACCTGAACATAAAAAAATACCAAGGGACAAAAAGGAAACATCCGATAAGTCTGCCATTGATTTCATGAAGACAGAGCTTGAAGTCCTTTCAAGGTTAATAACTGTCCTCAACATGGATTCTTCCGTAATGAGAACAAAACCCAGGCTTGATGACCGAAGCTGCACTGCAGCTCAGTGCCATCCTTCCACCGGCAAGGGCAAGGAAGGGGAATACTGGACCAAGAAATTTGAGTATGCCAAATACATACGAGATGATAAAACTGAGGGGATTGTCCCGTATGTTCATAAAACTCATTTTGACAGTACGAAATGGGTAGAGGGCCAGGAACTGCACTGCACTTCCTGTCATCAACGGGAAACAGAAGAAAAACATTTTGAAGTTAACAGGGAAAAATGCTTTCTCTGCCATTTTAAAAACGTGGCCCTCAATGAAACACGTGGGAAATGTTCACTTTGTCATGAAGTTCCGACAGCGCCCCTTCAAAAACAGAAAAAGGAAGGGGCAGGAGAAGAGGAAAAGCCCATAACTCATGAATCTCTTGAAGAATCAAAGGTAGCGTGCGAGAGCTGCCATCTCCATCTGTTTAAGGGTAAGGGATTGGTAGCGGAAAAAAACTGCCTCAACTGTCACGACAGTGGAGAACAGATCAGTAAAGAGCTCTTTAATAAGAAACTGATGCATGAAAAACATGTGGCTGCGCAGACCGCGCACTGCTTCAACTGCCACGAGCCAATGGAGCATAAGAAAGAAGATTTCATAGATGTTGCCAGAAATCAATGCACTGCATGCCATCCCGATCACCATACCTATCAGAAAATGATGCTTGCAGGTGAAGCATACAAGGATGTGCCTGCCACGCCCGGCCTCATGTTCCGGGTAAAGACCAATTGCCTCGGGTGCCATCAGGGAAACAAAATGGTGAAGGGTGAAGAGGTCGCCCACGGCTCAGGCAAGGCATGTGTTGCCTGTCACACGGAAAAACATGAAGCCATGGCAAAGGAGTGGAAAGACAAGACAGATGAAGAATTAATGGCTGCCAAGGAAATCGAGAAAGAATTACTGGACGCAATCGAAAATACCAAAGGAAAGGCATCGAAGAGTAAATTGAAAAAAGCAGAAGAATTACTCAAAGAGGGAAGGGGATATATGCATCTTGTTGAGTATGGAGGCGGTGTTCATAACAAGAAATATTCTGTGATGCTTCTTGATGAATCCCTTAATAACTTTGAGGACGCAATAGACCTGCTCGCAGCAGAAGAATAAGAGGAGAATTATGTTGAAAGACACATCAAACATGTATGTTTATGGTTTGCTGATTTTTACTCTAACTCTATTCTTGCCTTTAACTGTGATGGCTGTTGATGACAAGCCTTCTGCAAAAACGAAAACCGATTATGACGTCCCTGATTTCTTTGTCCCTGCACCGCCTTTTTCAGAGGGCATATTCCCCTGCACGGAATGTCATGCAGATCTGGAAGTCAATGAAGAGCGCAGAGAGCTTGACTTTCATGAGGAGATCGTGCTTAAGCATGCAGAAGAGCAGAGATGGTGCCTTGACTGCCATAATCCAAACAACAGGGACAAACTCAGGCTGGCAAACGGTCAGCTCATATTTTTCGAGAAATCTTACCTCCTCTGCGGTCAGTGTCACGGGACAATCTACCGCGACTGGAAGGCCGGGATACACGGAAGGAGAACAGGATTCTGGAACGGGAGAAAACAGTACCGCCTCTGCGTACACTGTCACAATCCCCATAATCCGAAATATAAACCTCTGAAACCACTGCCCCCTCCGATCATGCCGGAGGACCTGAAATATACGAGGTCACCGGATGATGAAATTCCGGAGAACCCATTAGAAAAAATACTGGAAGCGGAGCGTAATAATGCCAGATAAAAAGATTAAGAAAAACTGTTCCAGACAGGTCCGCAGAAGAACATTGCTTAAGGGAGCTACCCTGGGGCTTGCATCAATGGCCCTGCCTTCAGGGGCGGACGCGGCTTCATGGGAAGCCTTTTTTCAGAAGCATTACCGCGAAATGTTTGCTGATGAGAAAAGGGATGTTATCAACAGGCTGAAACAGGAGTATGCAGAAGAATATGCAACGGACTTTAATATCAAAACTACAAAACCAATGCCCGGTACACTCTATGGATACGGACTTGATCTTTCCCGATGCATCGGCTGCAGAAGATGTGTATATGCCTGTGTAAAAGAGAACAACCAGTCAAGGGACCCCCAGATACACTGGATAGTTGTCCTGGAATTTGACAAAGGTGAAAAATGGGTCAATATCTTTGAAGAGGCAGATAAATATTACAACCCGGAAAACGTTCCTGAAGAGAAACATTTTTATATGCCGGTCCAGTGTCAGCAGTGTGAGAACCCGCCCTGTGTAAAGGTATGTCCGACCCAGGCTACGTGGAAAGAACGTGACGGCATTACGGTCATAGATTATAACTGGTGCATAGGCTGCAGATACTGCATGGCCGCCTGTCCCTACGGAGCACGACACTTTAACTGGGCGAAACCAAGAATATTGAAGAAGGAACTGAATCCCGAAGTCCATTATCTCGGTAACCGTCCACGGGAAAATGGTGTTGTTGAAAAATGCACCTTCTGTATCCAGAGGACAAGGGAAAAACCGGGCAGATATCCTGCCTGCGTTGAAATATGTCCGGTAGGAGCAAGAAAATTCGGGAACCTGCTCGATCCTGATAGTGAAATTCGTTACAGCATCGAACACAAGAGGGTGTTCCGTCTTAAAGAGGACCTTAACACGTTCCCTAAATTTTACTATTTCTTTGCAACGTAACATACGGGAGGAGTTAAATGTATGAATGATGTAATGCAGCCAATAAGAAATTTCATCACAACCCTGAAATTTATCACAAAGGGAGGGAAGTGGTATTACGCCTGGCTTGCTCTCCTTTTCATATTAATCATGACAGGCGTCTATTCTTATATGAGGCAGATCAATGAGGGATTGATTTTGTCTCATATGAGAGACCAGGTCTCCTGGGGATTTTATATATCAAACTTCACATTTCTTGTAGGAGTAGCAGCAGCAGCAGTTCTGCTTGTCATACCTGCCTACCTTTATAATTTCAAACCTATCAAGGAGATTGTGCTATTAGGCGAGATGATGGCTATCACAGCCATAATTATGTGTCTGTTATTTGTCGTGTCTGATATGGGCCGGCCTGAAAGGGGATGGCATATACTGCCCTTACTTGGTACCATGAACTTCCCCGCATCACTCCTTGCGTGGGATGTAATTGTCTTAAACGGATACCTTGCTATCAACTGCATAGCTGTTTTTTATGTTCTCTATATGCTGTCCCAGGGCAAGGAATACAGGATGTCTTTTTTATGGCCTATCATTATATTATCCATCCCCTGGGCAATCAGTATCCATACAGTTACTGCATTCCTTTATAATGGTCTCTCATCGAGACCGTTCTGGAATGCCTCGATTCTTGCACCACGGTTTATAGCATCTGCACTGTGTTCAGGGCCTGCGCTGATGATCCTGATCTTTCAGATAGTACGAAGGGTATCGGATATGGAGATATCCAACACAGCCATATTCAAGATAGCAGAACTGATCGCCTATGCCATGG
>CALZJD010000129.1 GCA_945787795.1 Thermodesulfovibrionia bacterium
CCGTGCTTCTCTCCATTATCATGGAGAAATTTAATGGCTTCCACCAGTGATATGAATTCATTGAATATATCGGGAAAATGATCGTAATAATACTCTTCATGCCCTTTTGCCTGCTCCAGTATCCGGTCGGCAATTGTACTGCCCGGAATATAGTCAATAATTCTTATAATGTTGCCTGCTGTGTCTTTGACGCTGAAGCCCTGCATGAATTTCTGATGTCCCCTTACCATATCAAGTATCCTGGCCTCTTTTCGCGGACTGCGGACACATTCAAAGGTCAGCCCGCCAACCGTGGCGGTAAACTTTTCATGGAAGACCATCTTTATGACCTTTTTGCTTCCGTCCGTCAGGTCTATCGCCCTCTTGACCCAGAACTTGGGATGCTCATCAATGGTGAAACGGCCCTCGCGTTCGCAGTGCCTTATAAGATAGGGCCGGCCGTCTAGAATGACCACATCGTCGAATTCAACCATGTAAAAATTTGATGTATCGGTAATTATTCTTACCCGTTCAGGCACACGGGAAGGATCCAGCCAGGACGATATCATCTCCCGCAGTTTCTCATGCGTATATTCATCTTTCCGGATACCGGCATGTTTAGTGGCCATATATAAATTATAGCACCTGCTCAAAGACCTGCCTACCTGCAGGTAGCGGGGCAGTAAAAAGAATCATTTTAAAAAAGAGTTGCTTTTACAAAGGCAGGTGCAGGCATGACCATATTTATTAAAATTTTTATCTATCGAAAATGGGGCTCTGCCCCAAATCCCGGTTCATTCTTTTGCGCGGCCAAAAGAACGGAACCAAGAAAAGGCCGCCCCACATGATTGCTTAATTTCCGTGATATTCCGGGCTGGCCGCTAAATTAAAAAAAACTCGCTCCGCTCAGACACTTATTAATTTTTAACGCGTCCAGCCCTGCATATCCCGGAAGCAATCAAAAGGGGGATAAAAGACAAAGATAAAAAGAAGATTAAAAGACTTCTGCGACTCTCCTTTACAAGGAGAGAGCAGTATTTCCCCCCTTAAGCGATTTTTTGTGATGAAGGAGACCGTAAGGAAAAGAGTTAATTTGTGTTTGACCCTGTACCGATTCTGGTACAGGGGAGTTTAAATTAACTCCCTGGAGGTCGACTGAAGAACCGTTAAAAAATCGGTTCGGGGCGGCCTTCTTTTGGTTCCGTTTTCTTGGCCGCTCAAGAAAAAGTACCTGTAAACACTTAAGATGGCTACCGCAAGTCATGTTACCTATGCGTTACCTGTTTTACTAATGATCAATCTATGGGGATACATAAATGATAAAGACACTGTTTAAGCTGTAAATTCTCGATTGAATCCTTCATTCACCATAAAATCTCTTATCATTTCAGCATGTGTCTTTTCATCTTTATAAAATTGCTGCAGGTATGAAATAGCTTCGGAATTTGTTCTTTTTGTCATTACTTCATATAAATACGATTCTCCCATTGATTCTTCCATTTTCAATACCATGCCTAATATATCTTCTAACGTAACCTTCTCTGTCTCAATACTGATCATGATATTATGGGTCATTTCAAGCGTCTTGTTGATCATTGACAATTCCCCCGGCACAATGGTGTCCGAAATTCCGCCAATATCGCTAAACCCTATACTTATTGAAATTATATCTGCATGCCTCTCTTCCCACTCTGCAAGTGTCTTGAATAAATCACCTGCTTCTGGAAATAATGTGACTAATGAATGATAAATTTCTGCACATTCTGTCTCCATTTCATAATATGCCTGCAGTCTCTCGGAGAAGTCATTATTTTTCGGATCAGTCATATTCTCTTATACACCCCTGCCTCTCTTATCTATTGTTAGACATTTGAATACTTATTTATCATGAAACATCGTACGTGTCAAATCGTTGGCGGTGTCAGGTCCGAGGTAGGGGCGTATTGCAATAAGCCCTACAAACGCAGTATTTTTGCGAGAAGCGATGTCGCGACTTGTAAAAAATCCTCAGGAGACAGTAACGGCCCCAGCAGCGCTGCCTGCTCAGCCCGTCGTAACAGGCGCTCATCGTATACAGCGTCTGGGTGCCGCTGCCGCAGCTCAGATATAAGATATGCAAAATTCGCAACACGGGTCGGCTTCAGCGCAAATCCGGGAGAATCGTATACCAGGACGGTCTCACGAAATACAAGAGTAGGCAGGGTTCCGGCATAGAGATTGAAGAAAGCTTCACGTTCTTCAGTCTTGATCTCACGTGTACTCTTTTTGGTGCGGCTCATAACGAGACCGCCTGAAAGAACAGCCCTGCCCGGACTGAACTTCCGCTGCTTTAACGTCTCCCTCTCGGTTTTTCCTGCAATACTCGTACCGTGCAGTAAGAGGTCAATGCTTTTGTAGTCAACGGCCAGAACCTGTCCCTCTGCCGATTCAACCTCAAGTGCCTCATCATCCAGTCTGAATTTTTTCACAATAAACTGATCTGACTCTGTTTCAATTTCATCCAGGTCAAGCACACTGGCATCGATCCCCCCTGACGACAGTTTTTCCTCAATCTTTTCGGCAGCTTCACGGTCCCGGCATGAGGCTGCAACAAGGGGGCCTTTACCCGGAGCGCGCAGCCGGGAGCGCGCCTCATACACGGTGGCCCCTAAAGCAGCGGCAAGGGCCTCTGCAAGGTCATCTTTGTGGTCCGGCAGGTTGTAAATGGCAACAATATACATAAGTAGTTCTCTGTTGATACTTATTATACTGTATGCCGATAAGGGACTTCATCCGAGCGATGCTGCCTATCCCAGGTTTACATCCCTCTTAATATATGATTCATAATCTTTTGTTACAGGAGTGTATTCCTGACCTATCAATGATGATGAAATCATGAAATCTGCTGTTGCACGATTACATGCTGTGGGAACATTATAAAGGACAGCAATTCGTAATAAGGCTTTTACATCAACATCGTGCGGTTGAGGCTGCATGGGGTCCCAGAGAAATATAATTACATCGACCTTGCCCTCAGCAATCATGGCGCCCAGCTGCTGATCACCTCCGAGCGGACCTGATTTTAACTTTGCTATATGCAAATCAATATCCTCTTTCGCAAGCTTCTTTTTAAGGGCCTGCTCAACCATTTTCCCTGTTGTACCGGTGCAAATTAATTTATGTTCAATGATAGATGCAAAATTCCATTCAATCCATTCGATCAGATCTTTTTTGCGGTTATCATGCGCCACCAGCGCTATATTTTTTATTTTTTCCATAACATCTCCTTAAACTATAATGAAAGGGCTTAACAATAAAAAAAGACCTCAAAGATCAAAAATCTTCGTGGCCTCATCAACTACAAAAACTCCTAAAACTCTGTGTTAACCATAGCATGTCATTAAAGAGTACGTCAAGGAAAATAGCAGGACCAACTGTTACATGGAACAGTCCAACTTTGAATCTTCGTCAGAATACATTGCGACCAGCATCATGATCATAATTGGTTATGTTCCTGTCATTGTATTCTTTGCAGTTGTATTGCAGAAAACAACGAATATATATAATGTTCATAATTTCTAACAACCTATTATTTATGGTTATTTTAATTAAGAAAACATATAAAACTTCCGATAGTAGAGTCATGTAAAAAATAAGGAACAGATTTGTGGTCAATGGTACATGAATTACAGCTGATTTATAAAAGGCAACTATCATCATGGCAGTAACATATTGATAGTTCTTAATAGGGAACAGTATTAAATTAATGGGCAACTTTCATAATAAAGATGATTTACCTCTGGATACACGGCTATTGAGTGAGGCTATATACGAGTTAAATATCTCCAGGCATAATGTGTCAATTTATCCCCGTAATCATCCTATAGTTGAGGAATCACTGAATAAGGCTTACTCTTTCCTGTTAAAACTTTTTGAACTTCGAGATGAAGTTACCATAGCAATTGCCAGGGACACTCTGATAATAGATGATACGTATCTTGATAAGCTGAATCCTGTGTATATGGATTTTGCTTCATGTCTCAGCAAGAATAATATTGCCTCTTTGTCATTTGTACGCGGGCTTACCAAAGACGAACTGTATAGTTTTCATAAATTTCTATTGGAATATATTGTACATGCATCTTCAGAACATGTTCAGAAGATATTAAATGAATACAAGTTTATACATTTAAAAATAGATCTTATAGATTATTCTGTTTTCAGCTTTAAAGATGAGAAATCCGATCAGGCAGGCACAGACATGCCCCTCTGGGAAAAGTACATCTATGGCATGCTTGAAGGCAGGCTGGCAGCCGAGGACACATCTGACTTTGTACAAAACATTGCTCCGGTACAGCTCGCATCAATAATAAACAGGTATGACAGTGGAGAGATCAGGGATGAAAGCTATGACAATGTAATAACGTCATATGTAAAAAGCTCAAGAGAAAGGATGTTTTCCGGTTCAGACCTCAAAAAACTACTGGATTTTGTCGATGCGTTAAAGCCCGAACTGAAAAATCAGTTTCTTTCTTCTTCCATAAGGAATATTTCAAATAACACTGATATGGCTGCTAAAGTTCTTCAGGAAATGCCGATTGACGATGTTATGAATTTACTACATCACATAAATGATCAGTTAATCGTTATACCGGAGACCCTCAGGAATGTCCTGGAAAAATTCGCAAAAATAGACCATCACGTTGTGCAGGTCACTCAATTCGGGGATGGGCTCATTGAGGATGACATATTGTTATCTGCAGAAATTACAAGCCTGCTGAGCGATGCGAATTTTTCCTCTTTTGTATCAGAGGCTTATCAGCAGCAGATTCTCAGGATACTGAGTTTTGATGCAAAGAATGATAAAAACAAATGGTTAGATACATTTGATCTTGAATGGAAAGACGAGAACATTGAGGTTGTCCTGCAGCATATTATGCTTGAGCTTATATCATCGAACAAAGACGGGATAATCCCGATGGATGAATATTCGTATTATATCAATGCCCTTAAAGAACAGACTCATCAGCTTATTGAAATAGGTCATTATAAAAAAGTCTTTCATACGATTACGGTTATGGAATCAATCAGTAAGAAAAATGGCGAACTTGTTGAGGCCAGGGATATTGTTGAGTACTTTCATTCAAAGAAATTTATATCTGCCCTGATAGATTCCATTATATTAGCGGACAAGGGGATGAGAGAGGATGCGTTTATAATATGCCATTATTACAGTGAAAGGATCATCCCTGCGTTAATTGAGGCTCTCATCGATGAGCAATCGCAATCTGTCAGACGGTTCATCCTGAGATTATTGACAAGTTTTGGAGAAAAGGTGCTACCTGAAGCATGTAAGCAACTTGATAACGCACGGTGGTTTGTAAAGAGGAATATGCTCTATATCCTTTCATATTGTGGTAACAATGAGACCCTGGAAAAAGCCCGTCCTTACTGTGATAATGAGCATCCAAAGGTAAGGTTTGAGGCTATGAAATGCCTGTTAAAGAGTGGTAATGAACATGGTGTGTATGCCCTGAAGGAAGCTTTGACCGATAAATCGGAGGAGCTTATGAAACATGCCATAAACCTGTCAGGTGTGTATCGGGTGAAAGAAGTTGTACCGGATTTAATTCGTATTCTCAGGAGGAAGGAACTGTCAAGCAGAGATTATGAAGATAAAATACTTATTGTAAGAGCACTTGGTCAAATAAAAGATCCCCGTGCCCCTGAGGTCCTCAGATCCATGTTATCTTCGCGGAAGTTTCTGTTCAAAAATGCTTTTAATAAATTAAAAGAGGAAATCAGAATTATCCTTCAAGTCAATTTTTCGGAAAAGGATGCAGACCAGCTTGAAGTTACGGGAAATAAAAAATGACCCAGGAAGTTATAGAAGAAACTGCAGACGGTATAGAAAAATTCATAACCTCACTTATGGTTGCTACATCAAACTGTTCTCTCTACACAAAGGAGCATGAATCATTTGATGAGCTGGCAAAAAGGACGCACGTAAACCTCGTTAAAATTCTTCTGGAGAAGCTTGATATCATGATATTAGATAATGAGCTGATAATAAATAAGATCCCGATTAGAGACAGCGGGATTCACAATAAAAATTTCATAAACAGACTGAAAAGAAAAGGGGTATCAAGAATTAACATTGACAGGGGTGTATCAATTCCGGAGATCAGGCAAATGATTATTGAACTCGCACATTCAGGCAAAGAACTAAAGAACCTGCCCCACATACAGTTCGGAAGCGTTGATGTCAATATGCTGGCTTCTGAACAGAATGATGATAGAGATGCTTACTCTGCTTCAAAGGGACTGGATACAGTAAAAGATATTATCCAATCGGCATCACCTTTTAAAAAACTGAATGTCCTGGGGATTGAGGAGGTAGTCTTAAATTTTATAACTACTTTTAAAAGAGAAGCCAGCATACTTAAATTCTTAAGTCCTGTTAAGACATTTGATGAATATACATATACGCATGCTACAAATGTAGCAGTCCTGTCTGTGTTTCAGGCACAATCACTCGGATTAAGCGATGAAATTCTGCATGAAATTGGCGTAGCGGGCTTATTGCATGATGCAGGCAAGATGTTTATTTCAAAAGAAATTCTGGATAAAAAGGGCAAATTGACTCAAGAGGAGTTTGCTGAAATACAGAATCATACCTTACACGGTGCACGATACCTGATAAAGATAGAGAGCCTGCCCCGCATCGCTCCTGTTGTCGCGTTTGAGCATCACATGAAATATGACGGATCAGGATATCCCAGACTTTTATTAAACAGCAATCAACAAAAGCAGCAGATATATAGTCAGATTGTTGCTATTTCGGATTTTTTTGATGCACTGCGCAGTAACAGACCCTATAGAAAGGGAATGGACACGACAACTTCTTAAGAATGATGGAGACTGCACTAAAAAATTAACCGGTCAAGCCATAGCAGCTTTATGATTTACCTGAGAATTTTTGTGTCGGGGTTCTTTTTAAACCATTTTCCCCATGTAGTGTCCCTTGAAGGTATTTTAGGTAACCAGCGGTTAAAGTACGTTCCCTGAATGCCTTTCAGGCCTTTCCTGTATGGGTACCATAGTGTTTCGGTCTCCCTGTCATAGAGTACAAAGGTATCTTTATATGTCCATCCCGAAGGTACTATAGTAAGAGTCCTGCCGTCGATTGTGCGGCTGTACACAGCCGCAAGATCAGCAAGCGGTCAGTAACCCACAGCAACAGGTTGTTCCCCGAGGGTACTGTTGGAAATTTCATGCATGCTTAATCTTCCTACTGAATAGGCTTTGGCATCTTCACCCTCTTCTATTCCTATTACGCGCATGTTCTCAGGCAGATCAGGACTGCTTTCTGTCAGGGTTTGAACCCGAGGGTCACTGCCTGTGTCACATCCCACGTATCGCCTGTCCTGTCAATGATATAGGTGTTCCCCTCTTCATGCCTGACATTGGAATAGGCAGCCTCATCAACTTCTACACAACCGGCCATTATTACTAGAGAGAAAAACAGAACCCTCATTACCTTAATCATATCAATTACCTCATAATATCATTGTATAACATAATTAAGTATCACAGTAAGGGGTCAAGGATCGCCCCCTATACCCCTTTCATAAAAAGTCACTAATGTCCTTCACATAATATGTATATGCAATTTCAGGTTTTTATAATTACTCATACAAGTCGTGAACTTATCGGAAGCTTTATTTCCAAAACCAGACCGCCCCCTGAAGAATTCAAAGCTTTTACTGTACCGCCATGCAATCTTACGGCACGGTCTGTAATGGCAAGACCGATCCCCATGCCCCCTGACTTACGGTCCCTGGATTCAGCTATCCGGTAAAATGGACTGAACAGGTTGGTAAGTTCATCCTCATGTACCCCGGGCCCATGATCCCGCACCGTTAAAAGGGCATACTGTTTGCCCTCTGCTGCATGCCTTTTCAGGGACATGTCAATTTCAGATCCTTCAGCAGTATAACGCACCGCATTACGCAATACATTTTCAATTGCCCTGCGAAGCAGCTCCTCAGAACCTTCAATAATAATATCATATCTTCATCCAGTTCAGCTCTCACAGATATGTTTCTTTTTGCTGACTCAAATTCAGCATCACCTGATATACTTTTTACGAGAAGGGAAAGATCGATGGTATGTGTATCCATGATTTCAGTCCCGCTTTCAAGTAATGTAAGGGTTCGTAATTGTCCAATAAGCTTATTCATCCTTTCTGCCTCCCGTTCGATGCGGTCAAGGGCTGCTTCCGCTTCTTTGCCTGAGCGCTGCCGGACCAGTTCCAGAGCAACATTAAGACGGGCCAATGGCGATCTGAGTTCATGAGATATATCCCTTAACAACCGTCCCTGTGAACTGAGCAGCGATTCAATGCGCTCGGCCATCAGATCAAAATCCTTTCCCAGGTCTGCCAGCTCGTCTTTTCTTCTCCCGAGTTCCGGAACAACACGTGTCTTCAGGTC
>CALZJD010000130.1 GCA_945787795.1 Thermodesulfovibrionia bacterium
CAGGCAGTTTGTGGCGGTAGAGAGTGCAGGCAGCAGGCGCTTGTATCGTGATCATGACACACCCCGCTGACATACTTGTTATTTCTGCTCATCCTGACGATGCAGAGTTTGGCGCTGCCGGAACCGTGGCCCGCTGGACACAGGAAGGCAAAGTTGTTGTATATGTAATGTGCACAAGCGGTGAGAAGGGTACGACTGACCCGGAAATCAAGCCGGAAGACCTTTCTGCTACCAGGGAAAATGAGCAGCGTGCAGCTGCAAAAGTGCTTGGCGTCCGGGAATCAGTGTTTTTGCGGCATCCTGATCAGGGACTTGAAGACACGCCGGCTTTCAGGAAAGAGATCGTAAGCCTCATCAGGCAATATCGTCCTCATACTGTTGTGACATCTGACCCTTACCGCAGGTATATCTGGCACCGGGACCATCGTATTATAGGTCAGGTTACTCTTGACGCGGTATTTCCCTATGCGAGAGACCATCTTGCCTACCCTGATTTACTGGATAAGGGGCTTAAACCTCATAAAGTCAGGGATCTATATTTTTGGGGCGCTGAAAATGCCAACTTTAGGTCAGACATTACAGACACCTTTGGTCAGAAAGTTGCAGCCCTTCGCTGCCATGAAAGCCAGGTCAGGGAAATGAACAAACCGGATATCGAGGTATGGCTCCGCGAGTTTTGTCAGAAATTGGCTGAAGGAGAAGATTTCGATCTTGGTGAGGCCTTTTACCGGGTTGAGATTCCTGATTAAGAATTAATGGCCGATATTGCTGCCATTGTACATTATCCTGTAGCTCTCTTTCATAAGCTTATGCTAATTTCCGGAAGGGCTGATAAAAAGCCTTGATAGTATCTTCCAATTTCTTTTGAATTTTAATGGTATCAGCTCCATTTTGATGAAATTAAATATTCCTTGACCCATATTAAAATTAGTGATATATAAAAGAAAACGGGGAGTTAATTATATAAACCACTGTAAAGGGGGAAGCAAAATGAAGCAATCTTTTTTTTATTTCTTAATCATCATTACGTCATTCCTTTTGTTCGGGCATTCGGCTGTTGCAGCAAATCCTGAGGATGCAGGATGCCTGTCATGTCACGAGGGGATTGAACAGATCTCGGATGTTCCTGAAATGGCTGAGCTGGCATGTGTTGATTGTCACAAAGGGAATGGAAAGGCGACGACTGCTGAGGAAGGACATAAAGGCATGTGGGCAAATCCCGCTGATTTCAGAGTAATAGAGGAAACATGCGGAGGGTGTCATGAGGATCATGTTTCGAATGGGAAAAAGTCATTACATGCCACCATGGCCGGCCAGATCAGCGGCACACGCTATGACTGGAATGCGCAGGACACGAGAAATGCCATTTATGCTGCATATGCAATAGAGGACAACGACGGTGATGTGCCTGAAGACAAAGGTGCGCTGAAATCATTAAAACAGATCCCTGTTTATGACCCTTCCAAACCCATGAGCTATACCAACAGTCCAGGCGATGACTACCTCCGCGACCAGTGTCTGCGGTGCCACCTCTGGAGTTCAGGCCATGAAAGGGACGGTGATTACCGGGGGTCCGGCTGTATCGCGTGCCACATGGTATACAGTGACGATGGCACCTATGAAGGAAACGACAAAGCAATCCCGAAAGACCAGAAGGACAGGCCAAAGGTGCACGTTATAACAACAAAGATCCCTTCTTATCAATGTATTCATTGCCATAACCGGGGCGGGAGAACAGGGGTAAGTTACATCGGCACCATGGAGTCTGACGGATATGGCTCACCCTGGTCCACAGAGCCCGGTAAGAAGGGCGGCAAGAAGCTGCACGGCAAGTATTACAACCATCTCACCGCTGACGTTCATTATCAAAAGGGTATGGAATGCATCGACTGTCATACGTCACAGGACCTTCACGGCGACGGCAATATCTACAGCAAAAAATGGCAGGCCGTAGAAATAGAATGCGAGGACTGCCACGGCACAGCCGATGCCTACAGCAGCCTGAAGTCATCCTGGGGCAATCCCCTGGAGAATCTCAAAAAGGATGGTTCAAAGATCATCCTGACATCAAAAATGGATGGCAAGGAAAGAGAGGTGCCCCAGACAAAAGATTCAATAACCAAAGGCTCTCCTCTTGCACAGGCTGCAATGGGCATCCCTTCCCATATGGAGAAAATGGAATGCTATGCCTGCCATGCCAGGTGGGCGCCCCAGTGTTATGGCTGCCACACCCAGCAGGACCTGGGAAAAAAATCAAACGGCTGGATAAGCACCCGAAGACATTTCAACTGCCGGACTGAAAAAGAACAGGGGCTCAGCAACGTTTAAATGGAGTGAAACACGTTCCTACCTGCGCTGGGGAACGCCGGTGCTCGGCATTAATTCAGAAGGCAGGGTGTCACCCTTCATGCCGGGATGCCAGGCGATCTTCACACAGATAGGTGCTGATGGAACAGCGCTTCATGACAGAAAGATATTTACCACCTACGATGGACTATCAGGACTTGCACAAAACCCGGTACAGCCTCATACAGTCACAACAGAGGCAAGGACATGTGAGGACTGCCATGCAAGCAGAAAAGCAGTTGGCCTTGGTTCGGGTATCTATAATTCCCGTGCCAATGGTCTTGACATCGATTTTGAGCTTGAGCGGATCGTGGATGAGAATGGCAAACAGATCCAGGCCACCAATCACGTCGGAGCTCGGCCCTTTAATAAGGAGGAGCAGCAAAATATTCTTCGGGTCAACACATGCATCTCATGCCATAAATACAATGCTGATGCGGCATTCTGGAAGAAAGTGACTGATGTTACGGGTTTTGTAAAAAATGATGAAAAGCATAAGGAAATGTTAGAGAACATCTTTAAAAAAGGCTCCAAATAGTATCTGACAATGAAGAAGCCGGGGAGAGATAATCTTTCCCCGGCTTTTCTATGTTAACAAGAGTGAAGCAGGGCCTGGTATTGTAATAACTGTGTAAGCCGCTCGATCTGTTCCCACCGCTTGAGCCGTAAACAGTTCAAGCAGTTGAAACAGTTGTGGTACTCTTATTATGAGAGATTCTTACATGTTAAATAATCTTCCATCAGGCTTTCAAATGGATATCAAACGGTTAAGCCTCTTGAGATACCGGCTTGTTACATCCCAGCTTCTCCCTATATGTCAGAAAGAGGCATTTCAATTCTTTGAAGATCCCGGGAACCTGTGTGATATTACCCCTGTATGGCTCGATTTCTGCATGCTTAATAAAGACCAAAAGACCGGGGTTCAGGAAAATGCTGAATTTGAGTACACCATTAAATTTCTTGGTATAAAGATGCTCTGGCGCAGCCGAATTATTGACTATCAGCCGCCTGAAAGGTTTACTGACATACAATTAAAGGGCCCTTATAAATCATGGGTCCACCTGCATATACTCGAAAAGTCGCATGAGGGAACGCTTATGAGGGATGAGGTTTCGTATAAACTTTATCTGCCGGCGCTTATTGTACATCCCTTATTGATAAGAAAAAAACTCATGGACATATTCAGCTACAGGGCAGTGAAGATTGCTGAGTGGGCAGAAAAAATGAAATGAGGTACCTTTTGCTTGCGCTTTTTCTTTTTTTTGATAGAATTTTATTAAACTAACCCTGGGTAGAGAAAGAGAGTAATACATAATGGCATTAACCGAACCACATAAAAAAGCCCCGGATATCAGCGTGACCATGTCCGATGGAACATCCTGTAATCTCAGGGACTTCTGGAAAGAGAACCCTCTGATTCTTGTGTTCCTCAGGCACTTTGGCTGACCCTTCTGCCGAAAGCAGGCGGTGCAGTTGCACGGCGCTCGGGAGAAGTTCAGTGAAGCTGGTTTCAATGTGGTCTTGGTCGGGCTTGGAACAGTAGAGCAGGCTGAGCAGTTCAGAGAGGAATTCTCCCTTTTATTTCCCATCATATGCGATCCTCACAAGGAGCTTTACCGGATATTTGATCTCGGAAGGTCCACAATTGCAAATATGGCTTCACCGGGAGTATTGTTGAAAGGGTTGAGGGCCATGTCGCAGGGATACATGCCGGGCATACCCCGGGGAGATACGATGCAGCTACCCGGCGTATTTTTGATAGATACAGAGGGGAATATTCGTTATTCATATTTCTCAAAGGACCCGTCAGACCATCCTTCACTTGAAACACTGCTCGAGCTGGAGAAACTGTTTGCGTGATCCTGATTGTGTCTGGAGGAAGACAATTCGAGATAACTAATACCAGTTTAACACCCTTTATACGCTGTCGTATAATTTCTCAAGAAAGCAGCCGATCGTGAAGCTTTCTGACTCAGTCTTTCTGCGATTATGAAAAGACTGCAATCAGACTTGCACTTGCTCATGCTTTATGATTAAATTACCTGCAATAGAATTTTCACAGTATAAAAACCCATGGTATGCAGCTAATTGGTTGAAGCTTCTGGTGAAGAATGGTGCACAAAGGAAAAAAAACGGTTGTTCATAAGGCCTGCAGGGCCTTTGATTATGACGGTACCCGTATTCTCGATATCCTGAGGGAAGTTCAATCGGGGCTCGGCTGCATGAACGGAGAGACAATGGAGCTGCTGGCAAAGGAGCTCTCTGCTCACCGCGTAGAAATAGAAGGTCTTGTCTCTTTTTATTCCTTTTTTTCTGAAAAGCCAAAAGGAAAAATTACGATTCGTCTCTGTGATGACATCGTCGACCGGTTTGCCGGAGTCAGTAAGGTGGCTAAGGTTTTTTCTGATGAGCTTGGCATTGAGATGGGGAAAACTTCATCTGACAGGAATTTCTCTCTTGAATATACCCCCTGTATCGGTATGAGTGATCAGGCACCGTCTGCATTGATCAATCAGACGGTCGTCACAAAATTAACCCCGCAGTCCGCCCGGACCATTGCACGCAAATTAAAAAAGAACCCGGATACATCAGAGCTGCTGAAGAAAAAAGGCGATGGCAATAATGCAGGTCCGCTTATCAGCGCAATGGTAAAAAATAATATCCGTGTAAGAGGGGAGGTCCTCCTTGTTGAGGGAATACCTGCAGAGGCCGGTCTTAAAAAGGCATTGAAAATGAACCCTGAATTACTTATTCAGGAAATCAGCGATTCAGGTTTGCGGGGCCGCGGAGGCGCGGGGTTTTCTACAGGGGTAAAATGGGACCTGGCCGGCAGGCAGACGGCGAAAGAGCGTTATGTGATCTGTAACGCTGATGAGGGCGAGCCCGGAACATTCAAGGACCGCCTCCTGCTGACGGAACGGACCGACCTGATGTTTGAAGGAATGACGATTGCCGCCCGTGCTATCGGAAGCAGAAAGGGTATTCTCTATCTGCGGGCAGAGTACGCTTATCTCCTTCCTTATCTGGAACATGTGCTGAAAAAAAGGCGGAAGAGAGGTCTGTTAGGGAAAAACATTGCAGGAAAAAAGGGCTTTGCCTTTGATATCCGCATCCAGCTGGGAGCAGGGGCATATATCTGCGGTGAGGAGAGTTCACTCATAAGTTCCTGCGAAGGATTGCGGGGTGAGCCGAAAAACAGGCCGCCATTCCCGGTGGAAAAGGGGTTTCTTGGATATCCCACAGTCGTAAATAATGTAGAGACCTTTTGCTGTGCGGCCCGTATTCTCGATGGTGGCGCTCAATGGTTTGCCGGTATCGGTACAGACGAGAGTACCGGGACAAAACTGCTGAGTGTTGCCGGTGACTGTGCGCGCCCCGGTATTTACGAAGTTCCCTTTGGTGTTGACGTGTCAGAGGTACTTGACATGGCCGGAGCTGATGACCCTGCCATTGTTCAGGTAGGAGGCGCCAGCGGGGACATGATCGGACGCACGGCATTCCAAAGAAAAATCTGTTACGAAGACCTTCAGACGGGAGGTTCTTTTATGACATTCAACTCGAAACGTAATGTGCTGGGTATTGTCGATTATTTCCTGGAGTTCTTCATCCATGAAAGCTGCGGGTACTGCACCCCCTGCCGCGTTGGCAATGTGTTTCTCCGCGAACGCATTCAGAAGATCAGGAGCGGACTTGCAGAAGAGGCTGACCTTCAATACCTTATAGATCTGAGTAACACAATAATGATGACAAGCCGGTGCGGACTGGGGCACACATCGCCCAAACCTGTGCTGAGCTCGATTGCACACTTTCCGATTGTCTATGCGTCCCTGACAAGGGAGCTGACAGATGGACGTCAGGCCAGCTTTGATATTCAAAAGGCACTTGAAGAATCCAGGAGGATCGCCAAGCGGCAGTCAATGATTTATGATCCTGTCTATGGAGAGAGCACGGATTAATGATGCTGTTATCTGAGGGAGAAGCGTAAGGATGAGTAAGAGTATTACATTCAAAATCGACGGAGTGACGGTAACAGCCCGTACAGGCCAGACAATTATGGATGCAGCTGACGAGGCAGGGATTTATATTCCCCGGCTCTGTGATGTTGAAGGACTGGAGCCCCAGGGGAGCTGCCGAGTCTGCACCGTAAAAGTGAATGGCAGACCTGCTGCAGCCTGCACACAGCCTGTTGCCGGGGGGATTGTTGTTGAAAATGATACCCTGGAAATACTGAACTGCCGGCGTGATCTGATCAGGATGCTTTTTCAGGAAGGCAACCACCTGTGCTCGATCTGTGAAGCGAGCGGCCGGTGCGAACTGCAGGCCATGGCATACCGGCTGGGTATCGTGGAACCTGCAAAATATCCCTATCTGCAGCCTGTGCGCCCCATTGATGCCTCTCACCCGGATATCCTGCTTGATAAAAACCGCTGTATACGGTGCGGACGCTGTATCAGGGCCTCAAGACAGGTAGACGGTAAAAACGTGTTCGGATACATCGGCCGGGGAATCAACAAACGGGTCGGAGTTGATGGCAAGAACCTTGCAGACACAGACGTTGATGTGAACGATAAGGCTGTTGCCCAGGGAACATGTCCTGTAGGCTGTATCATCAGGAAGGGACTTGGTTTTTATCAGCCGATCGGGCAGAGGAAGTATGATAACGCTCCCATTGGCAGTGAAATTGAGAATACCCGATCAGGGCGGGGGAAACAATGAAGAAAAAGATCGCCACTGTATCTCTTGCGGGATGCTTCGGCTGTCATATGTCCCTGCTTGACATTGATGAACGGATCCTTGACCTGCTCAAAGTTGCAGAGTTTGATAAGACGCCCTTAAACGACCTGAAAAAGTTTACAACGCGCTGTGATATCGGTCTTGTAGAAGGCGGCTGCTGCAATGAAGAGAATGTGCACACCCTGCAGGAATTCAGAAATAATTGTGATGTCCTGGTGGCTGTCGGCGCCTGTGCTATTATGGGAGGGCTTCCGGTAATGAGAAATGCCATTATGAATGCAGAGGACCCCCTGCGGGAATGTCTGGAAGAGGCGTACATGAACAGTTCAAGCGTGTACAACTCAACCAATGATATACCCAATGATCCGGCCCTGCCGCTTATTCTTGATAAAGTGTACAACTGCTCAGAGGTCGTAAAGATAGACTACCAGATTCCCGGATGTCCTCCCTCAGGAGATACGCTCTGGCAGACACTGACTGCGCTGGTAAAAGGAGTGCCCGCAGATCTTCCGTACGGGCTGATCAGGTATGACTGATGTTAAAAGATAAAT
The DNA here is from genome assembly GCA_945787795.1 of Thermodesulfovibrionia bacterium. GTDB lineage: Bacteria > Nitrospirota > Thermodesulfovibrionia > UBA6902 > UBA6902 > CALZJD01. The sequence goes on from CALZJD010000130.1 coordinate 7,632, forward strand.
AAATGGCAAAAACAAAAGTAATAGAAATCGAACCGCTCACGCGGGTTGAGGGACACGGCAAAGTGAGCATTCACCTTGATGATAAAAACAACGTGAAGGATGCCCGGCTGCACATTGTAGAGTTCAGAGGGTTTGAGCGTTTCATCAAGGGACGCCCCTTCTGGGAGATCCCGGTCATTGTCCAGCGCCTGTGCGGTATCTGCCCCGTGAGTCATCAGCTGGCAGCTGCCAAGGCCATGGAATGTGCTCCTGATCTGCTTTTCGGCTTTGACGCTGATCCGAAGACTCGTAACATATTTGGTATCATCAGGAAGATGCCGGATCTGGCTGTTCAGGGGGTCATGATGAGAAAGTACGGGCAGGAAATCATCAAGGCCACGTCAGGGAAAAAGATTCATGGCACAGGAGCAGTCCCCGGCGGTATCAATAAGAACCTGTCCATAAAAGAAAGAGACTTTTTTCTGAAAGATATAAATAAAATGAAAAAATGGGCCCATGGTGCGCTTGCACTGGCGAGAAACTATACCCTTGAACACATGGATCTCGTACAGAATTTTGCCGCCTTCAATTCCAGTCATCTCTCCCTGGTTCGTGAAGACGGCGCGCTTGACCTCTATCACGGTAATCTCAGGGCCATTGATGCAGGCGGCAACATAATTTTTGACCAGGTGGATTACGGGAACTATAGCGACTATATTATGGAAGAGGTGCGCTCCTGGTCATATAACAAATTCCCCTTTATTAAAAGCCGGGGTCATATAGACGGGTGGTACCGTGTAGGACCGCTCTCCAGGATGAACACCGCCGGTTTCATTGATGTGCCGGAATCCCATAAGGCCCTGGAGGAGTTTAAAGCCCTGACCAGGGGAAAGCCGAACAACATGTCCCTTGCCTATCACTGGGCCCGCATGATTGAGGTGCTCTTTTGCATAGAGAAGATCGAGGAGCTGCTTCATGACCCCGACCTTCAGGGTGAGGACCTCCTTGTGAAAGGGGACCGTGCTGAAGAAGGGATCGGCCTGGTCGAGGCCCCGCGGGGCACCCTGTTTCATCACTACCGGGTCAATGAGCACGATCAGATTACCTACTGTAACCTGATTGTATCCAGCACCAACAACAATGAGGCAATGAACAGGGCAGTTACAAAGGTGGCCCATGACCATATTTCAGGGAAACCCAAAATAACAGAGGGAATGCTCAACCATGTGGAAGTTGCTGTCCGCGCCTATGATCCCTGTCTCTCCTGCGCAACCCATGCATTGGGGCAGATGCCTTTCACGGCAGAGCTGTATGATGCAGACGGCATGCTGCTCGAACGAAAAATTAAGGACAGATGAATCCGGACATGCCAGAAATCCTCATGATCGGTTATGGAAATCCAGGCCGCTGTGATGACGGTCTTGGACCGGCGCTTGCCGCGAAACTCGAAGAGTCTTCAATTCAGGGGCTTACCGTTGAATCAGACTATCAGCTGACAGTGGAAGACGCTCACGACGTTGCAAAACACGATATCGTGATATTTGCTGATGCCGCGGTAAAAGGAAAGGAACCATTCTCTTTTCATGAAATCCTGCCTCAATCACCCATGAGTATCAGTACTCACAGCGTTTCTCCCGAGGCGGTTCTGTCCTTTGCTCAAAACATGTTTCATTCCAGAGTCAGGGCGTATATGCTCGGTATACGGGGCTATGAATTCAACCGGTTTGAAGAGAGGCTGTCAGAAG
>CALZJD010000131.1 GCA_945787795.1 Thermodesulfovibrionia bacterium
TCAGGTCATGGATGAGGAAGTTCATGTCATATCGGGGATGATGACAAACAAAAAAAGAATTGCGACACTGAAGATTCATGTAAGTAATTTAGTCTGATTCTGTGGGGTCGTATCTTTACAGGCTGTCCGAGAACTATATCAGTAACTCCCCTAACTCAGGATTATACCAATGCATTTTTTAGGGGAGTGGACACGACCGGCACTTCCCCACATTCAAGAAGAGTCTTTACTCTTCACATATCATTTATAGCATGCAATATCAATCATAATCGAAGGATTTCCGGGCGATATCATTTATAACATCTCCGGCATTATCCCAAGTTTTAACATCTTCTTTATATTCCATCCAATACACATAAGCTTAAACTCTGCCGTTACTTTATTTATCCCCCGAAGCAAAAAGTTTCTATACCCTAGGTTAAACTTCAAATGCCCAAAGATAGGCTCAATGGTGTATTGACGCTTAAAATATTTTACTTTCCCTTCTTCGCTACTCAGTTTCTCTCTCATTTTTTGCAGAAGGGGTTCTCTGACATCAATCAATAATTCCCGCACTTTTGATTTGGTACATAATGACCGTTTTGTGCATTCTCTACATTCTCTGCCCCGGTATACTTTATGGTTCCATTGCCGTTTACTTGTCTTGTTCTTTCGCGTCTTAGAATATATTACCGGCTTACCTTCCGGGCAAATATAACTGTCTGTTGATTCATCATATTTGAAGTTGCTGTAGTGATAACGGTTTTCTTCCTTCTCGTATTCTCCTTTTATATACTGACGAAAATTATTATCCGGAACATACCCGTCTATTACTTTTCCCTCAAGATATTCATAGTTTGCATAGCTCCCATATCCACTGTCCGCGGCTACTTCTTCTACTGTCTCGTTGGTGTTTGTCTCTGTTTGTTCTATCATCGGTTTCAGTTGGTTCCGATCATTTGATTCTGTTACTACTTCTGCTGCTACTATTATCCCCTCATCAGTTACTGCTGCTTGACAATTGTAGGACAGCCTTACGTCTTTGCTGCCTCCTGCTTTCATATGACTGGCGTCTTTGTCAGTAAGGTTTATCTTCTTCCTGTCTTCCTCTTTCATTGTTTTTAATGCTTTTTCTATCTTGCTCTTCAGATACTGACGGTCCGTTAGTTTCTGCTTTAATTCTTCCTGTTGCCCGGCTGTTTCGCAACTCTCATCTTCCTGCTTATCTATTGCTTCCGCTTCCTTTATTATTTTGTCTATTTCTTCTGTTATCTCTGATAACCATTTCTCATGTCCTTTTTGATCTTTACTTCTCTTTCCTGAGGCATTGCTTCTTAGCTTTGTTCCATCTATGTGTATCTTCCCAACCCGGCTGCACCCTAATTCGTTCAATATCCTTATTATGTCAATAAAATATTCCCCGATTTCTTTTGTATTGTTTTTGCGAAAATCACTGATCGTGCGATGATCCGGATTGTAACACTGCATTATATATATGTATGTTTGGTCACTGATACATTTCTCCTCTAACATCCGGCTGCTACGCACTCCCGTGGCATAGCCATAAAATAATAAACTCAACATCAGTTTCGGATGATACGTCTTCTGTCCGTTAAATGAATACTTCGCTTCTATTACCTCTGTATCTAATGAAAATACTACCTCTCTTACCAGTCTGCTTAGATGATCCGCCGGTAGTACTGTGTCTATGTAATCTAATATTGCTTCCGGACTGACTCCCACCAGAGGTTTTTGAAATTCATGAAACGGCTTGAATTTGGACATATGGTTGACTCTCCTGTGTTGTTTGTTTGCAGATTGCTTATTACTCGAAGGGGAAGATCTTGATTGCGAATAAATTGATTCTGGAAATAGCTTGGTTTGGGTGGTGGCGTCCGTTTGATTAGATTCCATTGCCGATTATTTTATCATAGCCCTCTCTATTTCGTATTCATTTTAACGAGTTCTCGGACAGCCTGTTTATCTGTGACAGGTTCTTTTGTCTATAACTGAAAATAGGGCCCTGCCTGAACTTCCTTACCCTTTCTACCGGATAAGTTCCCTGAATTCCTGGGCCAAAAACTGGGATTCTGTTACTGTTACCTTCTGGTCTGCAATAGAAGTGGAATACCTGCTTGCGGCGTCACTCTTTTGATAAGCTTTTCTCAGCCGTTCAGACATCAACTGCAGTTTCATTTCAGGTAGGTTCTTATCCTGGACCAGGGTCTTGAAATTATTGATCTTCCCGTCCCTGATCCATGCGACCCCGAATTTCTTCGGAGGTTTCCCGATAAAGATATAGGCCGTATCATCTGTCGGAACCACCTCAAGGGGGTCGCTCACTTCATTTGTCAGATTCTCCAGGCCATCCCTGAACTTCTCAATCTGCTGGGCAGTCTGGCTGGATGGCTCCAGTTCAGGAAAACTTTTTTCTTTGTGTAATAACTTGTCAAGAAAACCCATAATGTCCTCCTTTATTATTGATTTATTGTGAGGGCACGGCATGACGGCGGTGATATATCAAAACCCCAGAAAAACTTTGCGGACGCTGCTGTTACTTTATGGAACATCCTGATCACAATTTACCTCAAAACAGATTAATTGTGCTTGTTACCAATAAAATATCAAATTCGTGAAGACCTGTCAAATGAATGCACGATTTTAAAATAATTATGAATTATTAACTACAGGCTATAGGTGATGGGTCAGAGGTTAGGGGAAAATTAAGACTTACAAATAAAAGAAAATGACGAGTAGCGAATGACGATTGACGAAGGGGTAAACGTAGGTGGTGTCAGTTCCACACATTTTACAAAAATACCAGATTTGTTTTAATTAATCCGTGGTGTCGCGTCTACACATTTTACAAGTTATGTGTAATGTGTAGACAAGATCCACATAGATAACATCGTCTACGCTGTAAGCGACGTAAGTTCAATAATCTCATATGCTTTTATTAAACCGCTCTCTGCTTCAGCTTTAACGGTCTGATCTCCCTCAATTCGTTTGCTTCGTTCAGCCTGGCTCTATATAAATCCCAGCGTAACTGCAGGTTCATCCAGAAATCTTCTGAAACTCTAACTAATTTTGCGAGCCTTAAGGCTGTACCTGGTGTAATACCTCGTCTTTTATTTATAATTTCGTTAATTCTCTGGAAAGGCACGTGAATCTTATCAGCTAATTCTCTCTGTGTAATTCCCATCGGGTTTAGAAATGCTTCAAGTAGCATTTCTCCGGGGTGTGTAGGTTCTCTATGTGTAGGTATCCTGACCATTATTTATCTCCCTATGATGATTTCAATGATAATCTGTAATTTCTCCTTTATCCGGGCCAGCCTCGCTCCAGATAAAGCAAATACGATACTGATCATTGATTCTTATGCTATAGTCATTGGGGACGTTGATGACTCCATGAACTATTTTCTATTATAGACACCACCCAGGGTCAACCATTCTTATCTGTTACCCCCTCGGCCTCCGCCATATCCTCCTCTATTGCTGCCTTTTCCGCCTCCACCATATCCTCCTCCGCCATACCCTCCTTTGCCACCGCCTTTTCCGCCACCGCCATATCCTCCTCTTCCTCCACCTTTTCCGCCTCTGTTAAATCCGCCGCCGCCGCGGTCCGTGCGGGGGCGGGCCTCATTCACGTTAAGAGGTTTTCCCTGTAACTCTTTGCCATTCAGGTTATCGATTGCAGACTGCCCTTCCTCTTTAGAAGGCATCTGAACGAACCCAAATCCTTTTGGATCACCGCTATACTTGTCCTTTATGATATTTACGGATTCAACCTCACCAAATTCTTCAAAAGCCTTCTTCAATTCATCTTCGGTGACTTCACGTGCTAAATTACCTGCATAGATATTCATTTATATCTCCTTTTTTATATGACTATTATATCTTAGATTCGCTTAACTTACAGCTTATACCATTAATCATTGGGGACGTTGTAGTCTCCTTGAACTAATTCACAGATTAAGGGATGCCCCCATTGCCGTTTCTATTCTCAATGCCCAAGGCCAGATCTTTCATCGTCACTTTCTGTTCTATCCTTTCCTGAAGATCGAAGTGGTGACACTACCCACTTTTCCTGCTTGGAGAATGATCATTCTTCAGGAATTTAGACGTTAGCGCCGCAGCATTTTTTGAACTTCCTGCCGCTTCCGCATGTGCAGGGGTCGTTGCGCCCGACCTTTGGTTCGTCACGCACGACAGTTCCGGGGGTGACAGGATTGCCGTCTACAAAATACCAGCTGCCCTCATCTTTTTTAAAGCTCGCAAGCTCATGGTGCTTTCTGCGTGCGCCGCCTTCCGTAAACGCAGCGATAAACTCCACAGTGCCTTCGGTGTCAACCTCGCCGCCGCCTCTGGTATCAAGTATTTCAAGATTGTGCCACTGAGATCTCTCCGCCCACTTACGGGTGCTTTTCTCGTCAAAGTCCTTCCTGTGATCCGGATGAAGCGAAGAATATAAATACCCGATATCCTTTTTTGCATAGGCGGTGTACCTTGAGCGCATCAGCTGCTCGGCACTCGACGCACTCTGCGTCCCGTCTATGATCGGACCGCAGCACTCTTCATAGGCAAGCCCGGTTCCGCATGGACATGTATTCATAATGTAACTCCTTAATATTTGTTTTGTATAGTATATATTATATGCATTCCCGGGTGGGTTCATGTCTACACAATAAATTACAAATTACAAATTACAGATTACAGATTACAGATTACAGATTACAGATTACAGATTACAGATTACGAATTCATCCGTTGGGTCTAAGCTCTTCAGAATAGTCTGTAATGCGTAGAAGCGACACCACCCAGGCAGGTACAGAGGAAGAAGTCTTGATCAGTTACCGATAAAGGGATGAGCAAGAAAATGAGGATACAATATTTTTCATTTAACTAATTCAAATCTGCATATTTAGAATATGAACTTAACCTCTGCACTATAAGTAGCCCCATTACTATCAATTTCATCAGGTATATCACCTACTACCAGTCCCTCTACTTTGTCGTATCTCTCCCATCGATATAGACCCATTACATCAATTGATAATTGATCAAGCAAAGATACCTCTAATCCTCCACCAACACGTAGAGCATATCCTTCAAATGTAGCATCGGCCAAGAAAAAACCATCAGAAGAGCCATCTTCAACCGTTAAACTGTTTAATCCAAATCCAAGAGCCAAGAAAGGACGTACGGTATAAGACTCTCTTAATGGAAGAGCTTTTAAATCAAAATTATATGTTTCGAATACAGTAGACATGTCCAAACCTTCCCAGTTCCCATCATGCTCACTGCGACTATAATTAAAATCAATACTGCCAATATCAGATTGAAATCCTACTATATATTTTATGCCGAAAGCATCTTCTATTCTTGGCATTACATCTATGATGCCTCCTCCTGCAACGAAACTTACTCCATCAAAATCTCCTCCGATTGAAGTATGAGTCACCCCAACTCCTATATAAAAACCATCCTTACTTTGTCCCTCTCCAGTATGTGGGATTAAAAAGATCAACATTAATGTGATACATATACGATAAATAAAAGGTGTAATAGACGACATATAATGTGTTTTTTTCATTTAACGTCTCTTATAAAAAGACGCCCCCGGGAACATGGCTTTAAAAGATAGGCCTTTGATATCAAAAGGGGTGTCCTTATATTCTTTAAAGGATCGTTCATCTGTAAAAAATTCAATAGTACGTTTCATTTTATCAACAGCTCAGGGGGATGTAAAGAATAAAAAGAGTATGCTGGCTATGTCTTTAGGGGACATGACTGAAGTCAGGCAGGCTCCTGGAATGTCCGGGTCAGATCTTTCATCGTGCGATGTCAAGCCATCAGCGCTCAGCTATCGTCTAAAGGTTAAGATTTCTCACTATGAATTGAATACTGTTAATCTTGATTTGCTGTACTCAGTTATTCCTGTCTTTGACAGGTATATCTTCGGGCTGAATCCAGACCATCTTACCATCTTTCCATGTTAGCTACTCGTCAATCGTCCATTTCTTTTTATTAGCGGGTAGTGTCACGTCTACACAGGCTGTTGCCCAAACCAGCTCGCACAAACTGATATAATATAGCCCTGTATAATTTAAAGGAGGAGAATGACCGCCTATGATGGGCCAACAGACTGTGTAGACATGACTCCATCGACACTAAAAGAGAACGTTACCATTCCCTGCTGGCAGGTATTTGATTGAGGCGGGATAAAAACTTGGACAATATTTTCAGTGTTGCAGAACAGTTCTCATCGCCGGGCAGGATTGTGGAGGTCCGGGAATTTGGGAATGGGAATATCAATACTACCTTCCTGGTGAGCCTTGATGTTGAAGAAGAAAAACACTTTATCCTGCAGTGCATTAACACGCAGGTCTTTTCTAAGCCGGAACTGGTCATGCATAATATGCATGTTGCTACCGAACACATTTCCCGGCGACTGAGGAATGCACCTCTTACTTCTGACCGGCGCTGGGAGGTGCCGCGCGTGCTGCCTGCAAAAGACGGCCGGGACTACTGGCTTGACACGGACGGGTCATTCTGGCGCGCGCTCAGCTTTATCGACGCACAATCATTTGACATTATCAGGGATGTTGAGCATGCACGGGAAGTCGGCTGCGCACTCGGTACGTTCCATGCTCTCCTCAGTGACCTGCCGACTACGAGACTTGCGGATACGCTGGAAGGATTTCATATTACACCGCTGTATCTGCGTCATTATGATGATGTACTGGCAAAACATGGTGCGGGCACATCTCCTGAAGTTGATTTTTGCGTGAAATTCGTGAGCGGGCGACGGGACCTGGCGTATGTCCTTGAGCATGCCAGGGCGCAGGGAAAACTGGATCTCAGACCAATTCATGGAGACCCGAAAGTCAATAATATAATGATTGACCGAACGTCCGGGCAGGCCGTCAGCATGGTCGATCTGGATACGGTCAAGCCGGGGCTGATCCATTATGATATAGGTGACTGTCTCCGTTCCGGATGTAATTCGTTGGGAGAAGAGACCGGGAAATGGGAAGAGGTTCAGTTCGACAACGACCTGTGCAGGGCGATACTGCGGGGGTATTTTTCAACGGCAGGAGGGTTTCTCACCGATAATGACATCGCATATATATATGATTCAATCCGCCTTATTACGTTTGAGCTGGGACTGAGGTTCTTTACCGACTATCTTGAAGGGGATGTCTATTTCAAGGTTAACCGGCCGGGTCACAACCTTGCCCGGGCCCTGGTGCAGTTCAGGTTAACCGAAAGCATTGAATCCCGCGCAGCATCGATCCAGGATATTATTCGGGACATGAGATGAACGACCGGCCCTTTTTGCTGAAACCTTTCCCTGCTTCCGCTGCTCTCCCAGATCTTAAGATCAGTACGAACATCACCCGGCGTTTCAACACGCTTATTGTCCGGTATAATCTCACAGGCCCCCTGGAAGAACTCGTGATTCCCAAACTGTCAGACAGACCGGCGCGCACTAATAAGCTATGGGAGGAGACCTGTCTCGAATTATTTCTCGCTCCTGATAATTCAGATCACTACTGGGAATTCAATCTTTCACCTGCCGGACACTGGAATATCTATCATTTCAGGTCGTACAGGAAAGGTATGAGGGAGGAACCGGCCTTTACCTCACTTCCGTTTATTGTCAGTAGACAACAGGACACGTTTCGGCTTTCCCTGGAGATTGGTATGGATAAGATAATTCCTGCTGATCAGACTCTTAATGTTGGCGTCAGTGCGGTCATTAAGTCCATATACGGGGAGCTGACCTACTGGGCGCTGATCCATACCGGCACAGAAGCAGACTTTCACCGGAGAGACACTTTTATTATTGAATTATAATTGACCAGGGTCAGATCTTTCATCGTGACGAAGTTGTTATGAATAACTATCTGATCTCACAGCGTTAATTGAGAAGCATAAAAGAAAGTGACGAGTAGCGATTGACGAAATGGAAAAGAAATTGACGTGTGGTCTCGCGTCTACGCATTACAGATTATTCTGCGGAGCAGGCAGGCCGAACCGCACATTTTTGCAGTATGAGTGCCGGGAATTTTCAGGATAGTCGAAAAGTAAAAAAAACTTGCCAGATCAGAATTTTATCTGATAAAATTAAAAAAGCTTAAAAAGCGATTTCTTATCATCAATACACATGACATTAATAGTTAAAGAGGACGATCATGAGAATCCTGTTTATCAGATCAATTCATACATGGCTGGTTCTTACATTGGCAATCCTCCTGATTTCCTGTGGCGGAGGGTCTGATGATAATTCCAATGGATCTACCCTGACTAATAAAGCTCGTTTTACATTCAATTGTGATCTGAATGGTTTAAATGCTGTATTTGCTGTATTAGCAATCGATATAGAAGCAGTTGGAACATCTGGAATAGTCTGGGGGGGAGGTCCTGACCCTCAAATTACAGGAGTGATAGGAACAGGCGATGTCAATTACTTCACTGCTGGTACATTGAACTCAGCTACTGCATCTTATGTATTTACTGGTACAAATGATTTTGCCGATTTTACTAATCTTACTTTCCCTGAAACTTTTAGAGTTAAGTGGGTAATTGCAGGTAATGGCGGCCTCACAATGGTTATTAATCCATTTGGAATACCAACTACTCACTCCTGTGAAGAAACCAGTTCTGCTTATATATAATTTGAACTGACTATTTCACAGGAAATCACGGGTTTTTTACCTTCCATCATATGATTTCAACGTCCTGCTCTTTTTCGTAATTATATAACTCGTTATCTCTGATATCAAAGAATACCAATTATAAAGATTCATAAGATCCACGTCATTGCTCTTCCCTTTATCGCGTTGCTTATACTGATGACGTCTCCGGAGTCACGTCTACACCTTAAAATAGTTCATGTAAATTACCTGCTTAAAGTATTTACGCAACCCCTTGGAAATATTCACTTCAGACCCTGCTATTTATGAATTCCTGTATATCTTTTCATGACCCTGAATCTGTGATAAACTGATTTTATGTGAACATCTTTTATGCACACAGAGAAGCTATGGCTTATCATTTCAATGTGAGCCGGCTGATGTTTCGAAAAACTATGTTCAGGACAACAGGAGGTGAGGTATGAATCGTCGTGATTTCTTAAAGACAACTGCAGCAGCAACCGCAGCCCTTGCAGGCTCCCCATTGCGGGCAGCGGCCGGTACGGAAAAGCCAATGATCAGACGGTACCAGGAAATCGGGAAGACCGGCCTGAAGATGAGTGACATTTCAATGGGCAGTGTCCAGTTCACTGCTACGTCTCTTGTCCTGCGCGGTGTGGACAGGGGGATAAATTACATCGATACCTCTCCTGACTACGGTCAGGCCGAGAAGTATATCGGTGAGGCAATGAAGAAGATCCGGCGCGATAAGCTTATCCTGGCTTCGAAGTTTTGCAGAACCCGTGACCGCGGCGGCCATCTCCGGTTCGGGAGCACGAAACAGGACTACATTCAGGCGGTCGAAGAGAGTCTTTCCCGGCTGAATACGGACTATCTGGATTTCTGTTTCGTCCATTCGATGGGTTCGGTGAGCGCGGATCTGGAGGAAGAAAAAAAACGCCTGCTGGATGAAGAGATGCTCTCAGCCGCTGCGGATCTGAAGAAAGCGGGTAAGATCCGCTTCCTCGGTGTATCATCCCATGGCCCAAACAACATTGAGGAGCTTCTCACGATAGCGGTGAGATCAGGCCATTTCGATGTGATCAGAAAAAGAAAGGGATCGGCGTTATTGCAATGAAGACTCTGGCCGGAGAAAGGGATTTCAGTTTCTCCAGTAAAGGGGTGCCTTTCCAGCCGGCGGCCTTTAAATGGGTGCTGAGCCACCCCGAGATAAGCGGGCTCGTGGTAACCTTTAAGACCATTTCCCAATTCGACCTCTATCTCACCGCCTCGGGAGAGAGATTCACTGCTGCAGACGAGAGGACGCTCAAACAATACGCGGAACGATACTCGGAAGAGTATTGCAGGACAGGGTGCAATGACTGTGAGACGGCATGCCCTGCGGGTGTGGACATCGCGACAACGTTCCGGTACGATATGTATTTCAGGGACTACGGGATGGAAAAGACGGCAATGGAGTCCTATGCCGCTCTCAGGAAAAAAGCCGAAAACTGCGGCACCTGTGAAGACGAATCCTGTGCAGGCGCATGTCCTTATGGTTTATCAATAAAAACGCTCCTCCAAGAGGCACACGAATCCCTCTCATTCAGTGCATGCGGCGGACGCGGGAGATCAGATCGCAACGTATGACGTCCGCACAGAGACTGAGAGTAGCGATTGACGAAATGGAAAAGAAAGTGACGAATGACGATTTACGATTGACGAAGTAAAAATCAGAAAATACGAATTAAGAATTACGAAATATTAATTCAACGGGTGACACCATCTATTTATGTTCAGAACGTGTCGTAGGAATAGTTTTTTATAAAGAGCAGCAGCTCTTTGTCAGCGTGGGAAAGAAGCGACTTTTTTGAGTATATCAGTGTAAAGTCCCTGGTGAAGTCTTCCTTGAATCTGACTGCTTTTAATCTTCCGTCTTCCACTTCCTTTTTGACCGCCCACCGGGAGAGTATGGCCATCCCCGTGCCCGCTTCGACCGATGACTTAATTGCCTCGGTGCTTCCCATTATGAGGGCGACATGAAGATCATTGATATTGAGTCCGTGCGCATCCAGAAACTTTTCCATGTGCTGCCTCGTACCTGATCCCTGCTCTCTCAGGATCATTGGTTCCCTTGTTAATTCCAGGACGGAAACAGCTCTCTTCTTCGCAAGGGTATGTTTGGGATGAATTACCAGCACCAGCTGGTCAGATATCAGTTTTTCGGTTTTCGTGTTTTTTCGTGATGTCTTTCCTTCGACAATGCCAAAATCAATAAAACCGGCATGCATGAGGTCTTCAATACGTTCAGTATTTGCAACACGGAGCTTGATCTTTATTTTGGGGTGTATTTTTTTAAACTCCGTAATGATCTGCGGGAGGATATAGTTTCCAAGCGTCGTGCTTGCACCGAGGGCCACGGCACCTTTCATCGTGCCCGTCAGCTTGTTGATCTCTTTTACCACTTCATTGTAATGGCCCATTATGTGTGTCGCATGATCATACAGGGTCCTGCCGGCAGCGGTGAGACTGACCTGTTTCCCTGTCTTGTCAAACAGCTTTGTCTCAAAGAATTCCTCCAGGGCCTGGATCTGGAGCGAAACCGCGGGCTGAGACAGGTGGACAATCTTCGATGCCCTGGTAAAACTCTCTGTCTCTGCAACGGTGCAGAACACTTTCAGTTTGATATCCATAGGTTTTTACCATAGGACATCTCTTTTATTTTTGCAATCTCAAAATGTTTCATGAGATTTAATTATGGACCCATAAGGTCAAGGAAATGAAAATCAGCTTCCTGTAATCTACACCGTAGAACAGACATCCAGGAAATATTCGGGAGGGTGGAACTGACGCGCATCTTCCTGCTTTCACTGTCTGTAACAAACACAATACAGCGAGCACCGACGGAGGAAACAATGAAAGAAGCATGTTTACACGACTTTAAGAGTGAATTAACAGAGTTTATTGATCTCGAAAAAAGCCTCATGCCCAGGAGGGCGGCAATTGAAGAGACCCTGGAGAGAACCAGGGGAAAAATCATTGACAAGGCAAGGACTGATCAGTGCCTGACTCAATGCCGGCTTGAAGACATAAGCATCATGGAAGCCGGACTGTACTATCAGCAGTATTACGATAAACTCGTCAGGATAAGAAATAAGCTGGAACATGCGAAAGGACAGTATGTACTTATACAGGATACCAGTTATCAGCTGTTTCTTGATCCAGCGCATCCCGGGCATAAACACCATGAACCGTTTCCCATTGCAGCCATAGGAAAGATTGGGAATGATCCTTTCAGGGCAGGGTTTGAAGAAGAAACCGAGGGGAGCCATTTCTATCTGAAGCTGATGTTTGAAAACGGGGAATATATACGGGAATGCAGAATAAACAGCAAAGAAAAAGGCAGACTGTTTTCGAGATTTCAAAGGCTGATCCCTTCACAACAGGGAACCAGGGTGTACAGAAAAAAGATCAAGGAACTGCAGTATGTCCTGTCTGAGGCAGACTTTGAACGGTCATATGAAAATATACTGAACCACTATCTCAACAGACCGGGCAGCCAGAAATCAAGAAAGCCCTACTGGAAAATTGCACCGGGCAAGTTCAAATCTCATCGTGTAGTCATTGACAGGCGACCGGTTATACATGTACCTGACCATAACGACAACATCGAATTTTCAATATACATAGGCAACAGGGAAGTGGGCAGGAAACTGGGCATAGACGTCAGTGCGATAGGTTCTCTTGAGATACTCCATGAGATCCTTCAGGCATCAAGGTCAAACGGTACAAGGAAATCCCTGATTGTGTAAGTGTCCGCGGTGAGATCTTTCATTGTGACACTCAATCAAAAAAATAAGAATTAATAATTACGATTTAAGAATCCGCGGGGTCGTGTATACACCTTAACCTATTTAATAGGGATAGGGTATTTAAGGTTGAGACGCGACACCACTCACGGTCAATTCTGAAAGGTAACCGGGTCAGCGGTATTCCGGTCTTTCTCCATTGCCCGCTCCATATCCCTCTGAATCTGCTCCATGCCCTCCTGCATTCCTTTGCCGAATTCTTCCATGCCGTCCTTCATTGCGTCGCCAAGCTGCTGCATCATCTCTCCCATTGCTCCGCCGAACATGGACATCATGGTGCGGTTTGCGTCAACCTTCCACTTTCCCTCTTCTTTCACAACAATAGTCCTGAGGGATATCTCCATCTCCTCCTCGCCATCGGAAGGGCGCATGATGGTTTCAACCGCGGTATAACTCACTTCTTCGGTGACGTCTCCAAACTTCACTGTGAAATCGCCGTTGCCTGCGTTGTTATTCAACGTTATTGAATTCGCCGTTTCCTTTGTGACAAAAGAACGTGCCGTTTCTACATCCCTGTCTGCCATGGCAATCCAGAATCCCTCGGCCACTTCCACGGGGCTGTCCTTGCTGCAGCCGGCCGCGACTATTACTCCACAACACAGAATTACGTGAACAATACTCTTCATGTTACCTCCCTGATTACGGTTTGACTGCACACACGCCCCTGAAATCCTGACGTTATCCCTGATTTCTCATACTTCGGCTTTTCTCAGTATATCTTTATCATTGGTGACAGGTCTACTCCTTAAACGGTCAACTGATGCAAGTTAGTTTAAGGGGCAGAACTGATACCACCAACTAATATCGTAAACCTGCCTGCCGGCATGCAAGGTCGCTACTCGTCACTCTCTTTTCCCCTTTGTAATTCGTAATTCATAATTTTTTTTGCTGATCGCTTATAACAAGGAATACGTCCCTGATTTCCTGTTCTACACTCTACGTTAAGGTTTAAGGCTACCTGTAAAAATACCGATACTAATATCAGCTTGAATGATTATAAACAGAAAATCAGCAAGACAGGTATGCATAAGGAGGCGCTTTACATGAAACAATTATCATGTATATCAATAGCAAGTTTATTTTTATTATCTGTATTGGTGGGATGTGCATCGTTTCCTGAGGTTAATTCAGGTGTAATCGGGGTTGAAACTGATGATATGCAGGTAAAGGTTGAATTTGGAGACGATGATCGTAGAGTTATCCACGATTACTACAAAAATAAGAAAACAAAAAAACGCAAAGGGATGCCACCAGGGTTAGCCAGGAAAAAGAAATTGCCGCCTGGTTTGCAAAAACAGCTTAAGAAAAATGGGAAATTGCCCTCCGGGCTTGCTAAAAGAAATCTTCCCCGTGAGCTCGAAGATAGACTCTCTCCAATTCCAGGGGGATATGTCCGATTAAAAGTTGGGATGGATATAGTACTTATGAATGAAGAAACTGAAATTATCGTTGACATTCTATTTGACATCGGATAAATATTATATGTATAAAGCATAACAAAGGCAGAGCCATGAATGGCTCTGCCTTTTTCAGCTGCATCTTTATCTGTGATAGTTTCCCCTCGATACAGGCAGCAATTTCCTTTGCTTTTTTATCTTTTCTTTTTCAGTGCTCAGAGCAATTTGTAAACAAATCACTCGTCATACATAAGCAGAACGCCTGTTGAATCAGTCTCTCGGTTGGAACCGGGAGGTTCACTTAAAGGGACCTCAAGGATAAGGAGTTCGCTGCCTGCCGGCAGCCACGGGGCCCTCAATGGCGGGAAAGTATCATCGCCAGAGCTGAGCAAACCATCTTCAACCTGATCAGTATCTGCTTTCATAAAAGGAGACGTACTCACTGGTGAGGTATGCGCAGGGGCAGGTATCATTATCACTAGACTTACTATTATCAAACATACGTATGTTAATCCGATTAATTTCTCCATTACATATTCTCTCTTCCTTGCCAGAATCATCATGCCGACGCGTGGAAAGACATGTATATGAGGCCTGCGACGTGTTATGTATTGTGAAAAGCAAGTTTAATGCCACATTTTAACTAATTGATTTTAAAGATAATGAGAAGGTAAAATTATTTTTTGAGTGTAAAATTATTTAATGAATGTAAATATAATCGACACTTTGAGGTTTAACCTCTGATATGAGAAATGACGAAGGGAAGGATACTGAGATTGACGATTGATGATCAAGGACGAGTTACGAATGACGAACTTTTATTATTTCGTAGATTGTAAATTGCAACTCGTCATTTTTCAAAAATTATCCCATTAGCACTTGAACATTAACGCTGGGATAATTCACCACTTCTCCCAGTGAATGTTTTCTTCCCTGAATTTTTCCACAGGTTTCACGTTCCTGTCAGCGGGAACGCCTATGGGGATAACATTTAACGGGATTATGTTTTCAGGAAGGGTCAATATCCTCTGAACCGACCTGATCCTTTCATTGTCCGCATACGCTGCTGTCCATACCGCACCGTAGCCCAGGGCATGTGCTGCGAGCAGAATGTTTCCTGATGCGAGTGAACAATCCATGACCCAGTAGTCTTTCGCATATGTGTCATCCTTGTCAGGGATGCCGCAGACAATAATTGCGGCCCCTGCCTTATCAAGCATCTTTGCGTACGGAAGCTCATTACAGAGTTCATCAAGCGTGCCCCTGTCCGTTACAACGACAAACGCCCAGGGCTGAACATTCACCGCTGAAGG
>CALZJD010000132.1 GCA_945787795.1 Thermodesulfovibrionia bacterium
TTAATCCTGTTAATTCTGACTGCACCGTATCACAATAATATTTTGGGTCCATTTCATTACCTCCATTTATTTGCAAAATTAATTCTTATGAATGACAGGATTTATCAGACATTCCTCCTTTCCCTTACCTGATTAATTAAATTTATATCTATCTTCTTATCTATATATCATATCTGTTATTGATTGGCAAATATATGATTTTTGTCATGTCAGTTTGACCTTTCTCACTTTTTTGCAATACATTAACTGTGTGTTATATAGTGTATTAAGGAAACGTTAATATACTATGAAAAAAATCATTCTCTATATTGCGATACCTGTCCTTATGATTCTGAACTCTTATGAATTGTACGGAATGCACATGAAAGACATATTTTTTCATGAGTCAGAGACCGTGGGCAATGAAGTTCTGAAGATCAGGGGAGATGGTCTTTTGAAATGGCTTTTTTTCAAGGTATACAGAGTTGCACTATATCTGCCGCTTGACGTACCAAGCGAAAACGCACTTGACGATGTCCCTAAAAAAATGGTGTTTCATTATCTGGTGAATATGACGACTGAACAGTTTGCTCAGGCCGGAGAGAACTTTCTGGTAAAAAATGCATCTGAATATGAACTTTCACAAATTAAAACAGAACTTGATGCGATCCATGATATGTATCGGGATGTCAAAAAAGGTGAACGTTACTCATTAACATACCTGCCCGGGAAAGGCACTGAGCTTGCGTTAAATGGCGAAGTCCTCGGTCTCATTGAAGGATATGATTTTGCGTCCATATATTTCCGGATCTGGCTCGGTGATAACCCTGTTAATGATGAAATGAAGCATAATCTGCTCAATGATGCCGGAAGAGAATTCAGTTCAAACTAGTTTAACGGAATCTGGCTTGTGAAGTGAAAAGGAATTCAAAGTAATGTATAAAGTTCTTCTTATAGAAACAATCGTGATCATGATATACATGACAGGATGGTTTGCTATTGCCCAGGCAGGCAGGCGCAATGATGTTGCTGATGTCGCATGGGGCACCGGTTTTATTGTGACCGCTATAACTGCATTGGTTCTCAGTGAAAGCATAACGCAACGGGGAATGCTTGTTATGATTCTTGTAGTATTATGGGGCATGCGGCTTGCCGTGCATATTTACATGCGCAACAGAGGGAAACCGGAGGACCGCCGTTACAAAAAGTGGCGAGAGGAATGGGGCAGACATGCCGTGATTCGAGCTTATTTACAGCTCTTTCTCTTTCAGGGACTCCTCATGATTATCATCTCTTTGCCTGTCACGTTTATTATTTTAAACGGGCAAGGGCCTGTTGGCCTGTTAGATATACTGGGTATGTTGATCTGGGTTACAGGATTCTTTTTTGAGACAGTGGGAGATTATCAGCTTTTAATGTATAAAACTGATCCTGCAAACAAAGGGAAGATCATGACCAGAGGGCTATGGAGCTATACGAGACATCCCAATTATTTTGGTGAAGTAACCTTATGGTGGGGTATTTATATTATTGCTCTTTCTGTTCCCCAGGGATGGGCAACTATCCTGGGCCCTCTCACCATTACCTTTCTTATCCTAAAGGTTTCGGGCATCCCTCTTCTTGAAGAAAAATACAATGACAATCCGGAATTTCAGGCGTATAAGCGGCGGACGAGCGCCTTTTTCCCTTTTCCGCCCGGAAAGGAGACATGATAATGCACACAATAAAAGTATTCGGAGCTATTCTCCCGGTCTTTCTTGCCATCGACTATCTCTGGCTCGGGGTAATAATGTCAAAATTTTATAAGGATGAACTGGGAGTGCTTGCGAGAATAGCCGATGGAGCACTCACGCCTGTAGTCTGGGCAGCGGGTATTGTATACATACTCATTCCGCTGGGCATTGTTCTTTTTGCCCTGCCAAAGGTGACCCCGGATAATATGGTGTCATCGGCCCTGTTCTGGGGATTTATGTACGGTATAGTTGTTTACGGGGTATATGACATGACGAATTATTCTCTCGTAAGCAAGTGGTCCCTCCGGATGTCCATTGTGGACATAATTTGGGGAGGAACCATCAATGCAATTGTTACGTGTGTTGCTGCGGTATTTGACAGGTGGATTTCATAAATGAAGATAGCCATTGTCGGCAGCGGTATTTCAGGCATGACAGCTGCATATCTCCTGCATGATCTGTAGACACAGGGTTTATTGTCTTTAACAGGAAGACCTATCCCAATTTCTGCAAAATGATGGACAGGCTGGGGGTAGAATCTCAACCAACGGAGATGACGTTCAGTGTGAAGGACGAGCACACCGGTCTTGAGTACAGTCCCCATACATTAAACACTTTTTTTGCCCAGAGGAGAACCCTCCTCTCACTCTCCTTTTATCGAATGATTTATGATATTTTCAGACTCCGGCGTGAACTTAACAGTATAATGCATGGAAAAGAAGAGATTGAAATAGGTCGATATCTGAAAAGGGAAGGCTATTCCAAAAAGTTCCATGATCACTTTATCGTTCCACTTGGATCTTCCCTCTGGTCAACCGATCCCCAGACATTCAGGGAATTCCCGTTAAGAACATTTATACGGTTCTTTAAAAACCATGGTTTCCTTAATATCATAAATCCATTTAAATGGCTTGTGATCAAGGGCGGATCAGAGCGATATGTAGAGAAATTAACAGCAGCCTACGCTGATAAGGTCCGTCTGAACTGCACGGTAAAAAAGATAGAACGAAAGAATGATTGCGTTGAACTCACTGTTGCTTCAGGTTCTACTGAACAGTTCGATCATGTGGTACTGGCAACGCACAGCGATCAGGCCCTTGCCTTGTTGAGCGATACTTCCCAGGCTGAAAAAGAGATACTTGGTGCAATTCCCTTTCAGGAAAACCTTGCGGTCCTCCATACTGATTCATCCCTGCTTCCCAATCTGCGCAATATCTGGTCAAGCTGGAATTATCTTATACCTAAAGAAGATTCAGGCCGTGCCTGTCTTACATATGATATGAATATTCTTCAATCTATTACGTCTTCCAAAGAGTTCTGTGTCACGCTGAACAGAGAGGAAAACATTGATGCGGACAAGGAGATAGGACGTTATCTCTACCATCATCCTGTTTTTACCAAAGATGCGATAGCAGCACAGAAAAGGCATGGGGAAATAAGCGGTCGAAACCGCACTCACTTTTGCGGTGCCTACTGGGGCTATGGTTTTCATGAGGACGGCGTAAAAAGCGCGCTGGCTGCATGTGCATATTTCGGGAAGGGACTCTGATATGGAGAGCTGCATGTATGAGGGAACTGTGCGGCATGGCCGTATGAAGCCGATGAACTCATTCCGTTACTCACTCTTCATGATGTTCATTGATCTTTCAGAACTGGACGAGGTGTTCAGAGGGAGATGGCTCTGGTCTGCAGACCATTTCAACGTTGCCTGTTTTAACAGGGCTTACCATCTCGGAGATCCTGCTGTCCCTCTTGAACAGGCAGTCAGGGATTTTGTCTCAGAAAGAACGGGAATCCGGCCTGAGGGCCCGGTAATGATGCTTGCACAGCTGAGATATTTCGGTTATAACTTTAATCCCGTAAGCTTTTACTATTGCTTTGACAAAGAGGGAAGGGTTGTCGAGACGATCATCGTGGAGATCCATAATACTCCATGGGGGGAACTTTTCTGCTATGTACTCGATGAAGAACAAAATACGGGTAATGATAGAGAAAAAATATACCGGTTATCCAAAGAATTTCATATCTCTCCCTTTATGGATATGGACATCAGTTATGAGTGGGAATTTACTGTGCCTTCAGATTCCGTGCATATCCTCATGACAAGCTTTAAAAAAGGCGAAAAAGTCTTTAGTGCTGAACTCTCCATGGACCGTCAGGACATGTCGGGCCGCAATTTATCCCGTATGCTCATGAAATATCCCTTTATGAATATGAAGATAACCGGGGCGATTTACTGGCAGGCCCTCAGTCTGAAAATCAAGGGTGCTGATTTTTATGCGCATCCCTCAAAGCGTAATAAATCCGGGGCAAAGGTGTCATGAAAGAAACGATCATTCCAGCGGGACGAAGACCCGGCATACAGATAATTCCGGGCGGCATGTCCGGAGCGCTTGCAAACATTGCAAGGAATGCAATTTTCTCCCGGCTTCAGAAACTTGTGAAAGGTCGACTGGTGCTGAATGAAGGCCAATGTCAGACTGTCTTTGAAAATGGAGATGACAGTGATGAACCCAGGGCAACGTTGTCTGTTCATGACCACCGTTTTTACACAGACATGGCATTTGGCGGCAGCATAGGTGCAGCTGAGGCATATATGGCCGGTTTATGGACAGCCGATGATCTGACGAAACTCATCAGAATCATCATACTGAACAGGCATGTCCTGTCAGGACTGGAGGGAGGCGCAGCCAGGCTCTCAGGGCCGATTCAAAGGATGCTCCATTTTCTGAGGAAAAATACAAAACAGGGGAGCAGGAAAAACATAGAGGCCCATTACGACCTCGGCAATGATTTTTATTCTCTTTTCCTTGATGATACCATGACCTATTCCTGCGGTATCTTTACGTCTGCTGCAAGTTCGCTCCGTGACGCATCAATCGGGAAATATGACCGGATCTGCAGGAAACTGCTCCTTGGCCCCGATGATCATCTCCTCGAAATCGGAACTGGCTGGGGCGGATTTGCGTTGCATGCTGCGAAACACTATGGATGCCGGGTTACCACAACGACGATATCAAATGAGCAGTATGAATATGCACAAAGGCTGATCCAGAAGGAGGGAATGGATGACCGTATTCAGATTCTCCGGAAGGACTACCGTGATCTTCAGGGCACGTATGACAAACTTGTTTCGATCGAAATGATCGAGGCAGTAGGTCATCATTATCTTGAGACCTTTTTCCGATGCTGCAGCGACAGGTTAAAAGAAGACGGCATGATGATGCTCCAGGCAATCACCATTGCTGACCGGGAATATGACAGCCATACACGTTCCGTTGATTTTATCAAGCGGTATATCTTCCCCGGGAGCTGTATCCCGTCTGTTACTGCAATTTCACAGGCAGTGTCAAAGGGAACAGACATGAGAATCTTTCATCTTGAAGACATTACTCCTCATTATGTGCAGACACTCAGAAAATGGAGAGAGGGGTTCTTTGCCCATATCTCAGATGTTCGGCAGCAGGGATATTCCGAAGAATTCTTACGGATGTGGGAGTATTACCTCTGTTACTGTGAGGCCGGGTTCAGAGAGCGATATATCGGAGACGTACAGATACTTTTTACAAAGCCGCTCTCACGGAGAGAATCAATATTACCGCCTCTGGAAGGAGGAATTTAAAACTGTTTCGGACTATCGTAAATTTTGTCGGGTTTCAGGCGGGCTGGTTTGCAGCGGTTCTCGGACCCGGTTATGGGATGCCGTGGCTGGGTGTGATAGTTGTGCCGATCGTACTTGTGATCCACGTTGTGCTGTCACCAACCAGAAAAGCTGAAGTTGTACTTATTCTTTCAGCGGGTGCTATGGGCTTCTTAATAGATACGATGCTTGTATCTGCCGGAATTTTCAGTCCGGTACTGTATCTGTTCCCCTATCCTTTCAGTCCTCCCTGGATGATAATGTTGTGGATGAACCTTGCAACTACACTTAATGTATCTCTTCAAAAGCTTCATGGACGTTACCTGTTATCAGCAGTTCTCGGTGCTATCGGGGGACCAGCTGCCTACTACAGCGGTGCCAAGCTTGGTGCAACAACAGCAATCCCCGGCACATCAGATATTCTCGTTCTGTCGGCTGCGTGGGCTATGGCAATTCCTGTGCTTTTCTGGATTGCAGATAGAATAAATAAAACATTTATCGTGAGCCCTCCTGAAAAAAAACGTTAGAGACTTTTATTAATCAATTATGCCCATCATGAATTTCAGGTGATAAGGTAATTGGTTACTTTATTAATAATACCGACAAAGATTCAAAATGGATGATGCGGTTAGGTACAAACTATAACTAATTGTTATTGAATGAGCTGAAACTACATTCTATTGATTGCCGTTAGAAAGAGTGATTCGCATCAACGCCTAAGTAATGTTTACTTGTGATAGAAGTATTAGTGTAATGAACTGAAACATTTGCATAAGATTGTCAAGAGAACATGTGTAGACAGAACCACTAAAATCCCTCTGAACCAGAAAAGCTCTGAACCAGAAAAGGTTACTATCCTTAACGATGAGAAGAAGATATGGTGGAAGCCAGAATAAGAGGCTTTAATGAGGAAGGAGGGCTATTCGTTCTGAGGACTGGCTTATAAACGTACAAGTGAAGAGCCGGAACATATAGCTGCCCCGGCTCTTCTGTGCGCATAACTACCTACCTCTCTAAACGTATCTGTATTTCAGCCTTTAGCAAGTACAGGAAATTTCAGTCATCATGTTCGTATTTATCAGAGTCATCGTGATCGTAACGGTCATCTTCTTTCTCATCATCATCGTATTCATCATCGTATTCATCATCGTCAGAGTCATCATCGTCATAGTCCAGCATCATCAGATAATATCCAATATCATGAATATCATCAGGGGTATAGAGGAGACATTTCAGAAAGTACATGGGATCCTCATCCTGTATGGCCTCGAAGATGTCATGAGCATCCTCACCCGTGATGTCTTCATCAACCCGTCCGCCTTTGGCATCCATCCCGTGGCATCCGGCGCAGGTTGTAGTAAAACGCTGCTGACCTGTGATCCCATTGAAATCATTCAGATAATCAGAGATCATCTTTGTCTGCATATCAGTGAATGCTCCCTTGAACGTTCTCATGGGATATACTCCGCCCTTGAAGACATAGGTGCCGTAAATGGCTCCCTTAATGGAACAGGTCCGGGCGCCTATTACCTTTCTTGGTGCTGTTGGAGGAGGCATCATATTCGCGGCTGTTGGAGGAGGCATCATATTCGCGGGGTCAGCGCTTCCGTGACAGCTCTTGCAGAAGTTCTTGTACAGTCTTTCTCCGGTTATGGGCACATTATATCCGTCAGACAGGGTCTTCATGAAGGCAACAATGGCTTCCTCTTCTGCTTCCGTTAATCCAAGAGCCCCAAGTTCATCTACATTTACATTTTCAGCTACTTCAGGTGGAGGCCAGCTTTCTACATCTCGGGTATTGTAGAAATGGACCACTTCCTTGAGGCTCTTGAATACGCCGTTGTGCATGTAGGCCTTCACAAATCCATCGTTCATCTTCAAGTCCACATTTCTCAATGTCGGAACCTTATGTTTTCCGTAATTATCAGCTGCCAATGTCATCAATTCTTCATTTGTAAAGTCCTTAACATTTGTTACATGGGGACTGTTACGCCACATCTGGTTGTCAGGGTCTGCCAACCCTTTCAGAAAGCCTCCCAGTCCCGGATCTATCCAGTATTTCCCTTTAGGGTTGATCGGCATACCGTCATCAAGATAGACCTTATCCATTTTATAAAAAGGATTCTTCGGGTTTTTGGGAACACCGATATTATCAAACGTAAAATCAGTGAAAAGGTCCTCTCCATTCGGGCCCTGGCCATCCATTACATGACAGAGGACACATTTCCCTTTGCCTTTATACAGTTCCATCCCCCACTCTTCCTGCGCTGTCAATGTGGCCATGCCATTCATCCAGTAGTCGAATTTGGAGGTAAACTGGTTCACCTCACTGGAGTCCTCATATTCAGCGATGACAAGGGCTATGAAATCATATGCTTTCTCCGTATTGGCAGGATCACAGGCGTTCATTCCGGGATATTTAACCATGAACTCATCCTTGAACAGTTGTTTATACGCTGAGTTGCAAACCTTATAGATGACAGTCTTTTTGTCAGGATTGTTCTGCTCAACAGGATTGAGAAAAGGCCCTCGTGCCTGGTCGGCTGCCGGATTGCCAAGATCCCAGCCGGTTGCACGCCCGTCCCAGAAGTTACCACCTATAAAAAGTCCTTCGTCTATATCGTAATAGAAGTTTGGACTCACGGTAGCATAGCCAGAACTGGGAGGCTTACGGTTACCGAAACGGCCCCGTACGGCGCCCTCATATACTGCACCGTGGGCATTAATATTCATGTCCGGCCCTGTCCATCCTACTTCAGGATTGTGACATGTGGCACAGGATTGAAATTTTGGTGTAGACAGATTTGTGTCAAAGAACAGTTCCTTTCCCAGCTGTTCCATGGAGCTGAGCATTTGAGTCGGGTGCGAGCTTGCCTCAACGACGACCTGGGCCCCAAAGGCAAATACTGTACAGGCCAGGAAATAAAATATCATATATCTTCGTATCACAATTCCCCTCCTTCTGTTTATGGATAAATAAATTTCAAAAAAAATCTTCTCATTTGATGTAAAACCTCTGTATTCTTTAATATCGCCTCCTTTCTGTCCAGGCTGCAGGCCTTAAAGTAGTAGTGAATGCACACAAGGTAAAATTCCATGAATATATTGATCTTACTGATAATCCATAAAACGACAATCTTGCAGAACTTGCTCATAGCTGTTCGAGTATCTACGGCATGCAAACCTGATAGATTTCTTTGAACGCATTACCTCCTTTCCATTAATTTCTACTGCTGCCGTCAAGAACCATGAAAAAAACCGGGCGTGCCAAAGTGTATCCCTTCGGCAGCCCGGCTATCTTGATATTTTCAAGACCCATGGCTTTCCGCCCCCCCTCTTGAAGGGTTTGGCTTTATCGTGGTTTCATTTCATTACATTACGTTTATCATGTGTCGGCATGCCTGTCAATTTAAAAAGTCTGATCAATTTATTAGAACAATTAATATTGCGTCTCCTGATTTAAATGTACTTTTATAAGTGGCTCTATCTACACTCTAACTATGTAAGGTTATCTATGGATTTGTACCATTGCACTCATCATAAGAAACTAAATTTCCATGAAAAATTTCTCATGACTAGTCTGTCAACTGAATTGACAAATACTAGTTGAAAATATCATGCCTTGATCTCTCTTCCATGCCGTGGTCAATGATGTATCACTCCCCCCTATCATCACTCTTTCAGGAATAAGTCAAGCCCTTTTTAACTTAATGTTATTTGACACTAATATGAATTATTATCAAAATATAAGTAGAATTAAAGTTGAAGACTATTAGATATTAGTTTTAAATTTAAAGTAATTGTTCTGAAATAAGATAAATCAGTTCAATTCTTCCGCTTTCTCCGACTCAACAGCACATGAACAAAGAGGGCAGCTGCTGCCTGATATGGTGACTGGAAAAGTTGATGTAAGATCCACTGTTTTACTCTCAGGCCTGTAAACAGGGGATGCAGGGTGTTCGATCCGAAGCAGTTTTGGCTGCTGGGCGATGTTGAGTTTTGTCGTGAGCCATGTCCATCCTGCGAGGGGGATGGTGGCAAGGCCGAAGAGGCGTTCTTTTATGGAGATCCCTCCCGTTTCCCGGATGATCTCCCTGAGGAGTTTTCGGGCAACAGCCCTGCGTTCCTTATTCGGTCCAAGGAACATCCCGGGGTACATTGCAGGTATTGCGCTCCTCACATATTCTTTCATTCGCTCTGCTCTGCCGCTGAGGAGAGGATTGGAAGAGCCTCTTAAATTGCGATACCCCTCAAACCAAACGCGGACGACCCGAATAAGAGATGGGCCAAGTATCTCGAAGTTTTTCCGGTACAGCTCCCGCTGTAGGTCTTTCAGCTCAGCAGCAGAAAAATGGGGATGGCTGAAGTGCATGGAGAAGCCATCAAACGTGCGGTAGTCCGGATTCTTCCGGTATTCAGGCAGATAGCGGCTTTCCTCGACCATCTGCTTATGCAGGGGTGTACCGGGAAAGGCAAAATAAATAAGGACCTGCCAGAGAGACGGTCCGAGGTCAGTGATCATTCTGAACTCCTCCATAATCTTTGCTCTGTCCTGATAGGGAAATCCTATAATCATGGATGAGAGAAGGGCAACCCCGCGTGATTTCAATGATGAATAAAGTTCTGATAAGGATTTGCCTTTTAATTTGTTGAAGTTCGACTCGGTTCCCTCAAAGGCGGTCCAGAGGATATCAAATCCCATTTCAGCAATCTCATCAGGCGTAAATTTTGAAAGTCCGCGCACACTGCCGAATCCCATAATTGACAAAGGTTTTCCTCCTTCTCGCACACACTGGAGGAATTCCCTCGCTCTTTTCTCGTGAAGAAAAAAATCCTCATCAATCAAAATAAAACCGCTCAATTCATCGCCCGCCTTTTCAGCCATTTTTTCCATATCGAGCATGAGACGGTACATTTCCTGCCCGCTCTTTACAAAGGGGATATATTTCCGTTTGAAAAAATGGGATGTGCAGCAGAAATCGCAGCCATTCGGGCAGCCGAGTCCGCCGGTGATATGAGCTACTTTTGTCTTGAGAGGGTAGGAGTAGATGCGGGGTGACTCAACCGGCACATAAGGATGTATGATCGACCTTGCCGTATCTTCACCAAGAAGCCTTCGCATATATCCGATACCTTCTTCCCTGCATATGAGATCACCATAAGGGGAAAGCTCTTCATCAGACAGCACGGTGCCGTATCCGCCGAGAATTATTTTTGCCCCGGGTGCATGACTCCGAATGAGCTGAGTCATTACTTTTAGCTTGTGATAGGTCGCAACAACGAAATTGATACCGATATAGTCAAATCTGCGAGTCTTTAATTCCCCTGCAAACTCCCGTTTTGAAGGATAATGAAGGACAACCGAAGGCGCTTCTATGTTTTCAGCAATATAGTCGAGCCCCCAGCAGCGTATCACCTGCCGGTAACTGAATATGCCCTGTTCCCGGGTCACCTGAGCATGGAAGAGTTCGGCCCCCACAGAGTCGCCTTCACCGTAACCGCTGAACGGGCGGCAGACTGTTGTAAGAAGAATATGTGGCTTTGGCATGCTAACTTACTCCCGGTTATGATAAAAACAGAATACTGCGAAATGCTTTGGAGTTGACAGTATAACATATATAAGAAGGGGGGAATCCAACCGGTTACATCGAAGAAACGTTTCACCCGCTTGAACCGTAAAACCATTCATACGATTCAAGCAGATTCAACTGCTTGAATTGTATCGGATAATTTCACGTGCAAACCACGTGTTGTTCTCATGGATGAGGAATGACGAAATGGGGACGGAGAGTGACGATTGACGAATCACGAGTGACGAATGACGAAGGAAAAAAACGGAGAGTAACGATTGACAAGGTTTTTTATACTTCGACATTCGTCAATCGCTATTCGTTACTCTCTTTTCTCTTTAATCAATTAAACTTCAGGACTGGAGCTGGACCTCTTCTTCACCCCCGTCTCTTCCATAAGTCTTTCGAGCATCTCATAAGGCTGCGCGCCGATGAGCCTGTTTTTATTGATCACAAAAGTGGGAACTGCGGTGACGCCGTTCTTTTGCGAAAGAGACCAGTCCTCATCCACATCTGCTTTAAAAGTCCTTTTAACAAGAACAGCTTCAGCTTCTTCACGGGGGAGTCCGACTGAAGCGGCAATATCCAGCAGTGCGGGAATTTTTGCGATGTTTATCCCGTCTGCAAAGAAGGCCTTGAAGACCGCGTGGTGAAATGGATCACCCTTATCATTACTTTCAGCCCATTTTCCCATTTCCTGGGCAAGGCGGCTGTTAAAGGTCTTTGTACGGTCGCCGAAAGGCAGCCCCGACTCATCTGCTGCCTGTTTCATGCGGTCTCTCATATTCTTCAGGTCCTGGCTGCTGAAATTGGAGAAGAGATGTTCAAGGAGTATTCCCTCTTCCGGCGTTTCAGGGTGCAGGGGGAAGGCCCGCCATCGGACATCGATTTTATATTCCTTTTTCAGCCGTTCAATACGCCCGGTAATGAAATAGCACCAGGGTCATATGTAATCGGAATATATATCAAGTGTTACAGTTGACATAATTTTCTTATCCTTATCCTGTGTTTATTATAAAAGTAAATGCAGCATAGGCGATATTCGTTTCAACCGCTTGAGCAGCTCCAGCCGCTTGATTCGTTAACGGTTTAAGCAGATCAAGCGGGTGAAACTTTTTTGATATTATCATATCAAGCGGATTTAACTGCCCTTCTCAGTTCATTCAATATCTTCTGAATTACATCAATGCTGATTCTCTTTATAAATCGTATCCGGTCGATGCATTGAGGATCTTCTACAATGTTGATTAAATCAGACTTGCGAATAACATTATGAGGAGGCATATTAAATTTTTTTGCATATTTTTCCCTGATATCAAAAACTTTTCTAAAAACGGCCTTTTTGTCATCCCGAAGTCTGCTGTATCCGCTTATCTTTCTGTATTTGTCTTCCGGGTCCCGGGTGTAATCCTTGTTCTGGATTTGTAAATTCTTCAACAGAAAAGGCTCTAATAATTTCTTTGCATACAGCTTTGCTAATATAATATCTTTCAATGCAAGCAGATGTATGACATCATTAATAGCGTAATCAATAGCCTCTTCAGATAC
>CALZJD010000133.1 GCA_945787795.1 Thermodesulfovibrionia bacterium
AAACAGAATTCTCCGGGGAAGGTTCTCGAGATAGAGAAACCGGGCGCTCGAGGTTATGTGTTCTTCACCCTCAATATTCAGCTGCCGGGGCCGGGCACCCGCTGCAATATGCACGTATCTGCTGTCCAGCCTTTCGCCGCCTGCCTGAATTGCAGACCGGTCAACAAAACGGGCTTCAGTCCTGTAAATATGAATGCCCAGTTCCTGAAGATGTTTTTCATCATCTTCAGAATAGTCCCCTGTCAACCGCTGCTTAAACCTCATCAGGCCCGACCAGGACATACCTGTTGATCCATCTGTCAGCCCGGCAGCGTGCATACGGCGATTAACATCAGCAAGCTCTGCCCCAGTGATGAGTACCTTTTTGGGAACACACCCCCAGAGGGCGCATGTTCCCCCCACCTTGTTCTTCTCAATTATCGCTACCTTCCAGCCCGCCCTGGCCGCTTCGACAGCAACAATTTTTCCTGCATCGCCGGTGCCGATGACAACAAGATCATAACGTCTGATATCATCATGTGTAACCACTTATGTGTCCTTTTTCTTCATACTTATTTCTGAATCCCCCATTTCCAGTCCCTGATCTCGGGCATGTCCTGTCCGTATTTTTTGATATATTCTTCATGGTCAATCAGCCTGTCACGCACGTACTGCTTGATATACGCGGCATGATACCCCAGTTTCGGCACCCGGTCGATAACATCAGACACGAGGTCGAAGCGGTCGATGTCATTCAGGACGCACATGTCAAACGGAGTTGTCGTGGTTCCTTCTTCCTTATATCCCCTTACATGCAGGTTTCTGTGGTTTGTCCGCCGGTACGTTAAGCGATGAATGAGCCAGGGATACCCATGGAAATTGAATATGATAGGTTTATCAGTTGTGAAGATCGTATCAAACTCTTTGTCTGAAAGTCCATGAGGGTGTTCGGTCTGCTGCTGAAGCGTCATGAGGTTAACAATATTGACCACCCGTATCTTCAGATCAGGCGCCTGCTCTCTCAGTATTTCTACAGCAGCAAGTGTTTCGAGCGTCGGAATGTCTCCTGCGCAGGCCATAACCACATCCGGCTCCGCACCTTTGTCGTTGCTTGCCCACTCCCAGATGCTGACTCCGGCATTACAGTGTTTAATGGCCTCGTCCATACTCAGGTATTGAAGCGCGGGTTGTTTTCCTGCAACGATTACATTTACGTCATCGCGACTGCGGAGGCAATGATCAGCTATACAGAGAAGTGTGTTTGCGTCAGGCGGAAGGTAGACGCGGATTACCTCTGCTTTTTTGTTTACTACATGATCAATAAATCCCGGGTCCTGATGGCTGAATCCGTTATGGTCCTGCCTCCATACATGGGATGTTAATAAGTAATTTAGAGATGCTATCGGACTTCGCCAGGGTATTTCATCCCCTGTTACCTTGAGCCACTTTGCGTGCTGATTGAACATTGAGTCAATAATGTGAATAAACGCCGCTCAGAATTTCCATGACGCGTCCGTCAGGCGACAAATTGTCGTCTTCAGGGATGGTATCATCCATCCAGGTCTTTCCGGTTACTTCAAATAGAGCGCCGAGGCGGTTTGAGGCGGTTTCGTCAGGGCCGAATACCCGGAAGTTTCTGTTCTTCATATTGAGCTTCATAATGTCCCGCAAAAACTTTCCGAGTTCACGCGTGGCCTCACCTGTAACCTGTCCTGGTTTTTTTACTCCTATCGCATAATCCCGGAAATCCGGCATTTTCAGATTTTTAAGCAGGATGCCTCCGTTTGCATGCGGGTTTGCTCCCATCCGTCGTTCGCCTTTTGGAGCCAGGGCAGCCAGTTCCTGTTTACATGTACCGTTTTTATCAAAGAGGTCCGAGGGCTTATAGCTTTTCATCCATTTTTCCAGGAGTTTGATATGTCCGGATTTTTTTGACATATCAGAAAAGGGCACCTGATGGGAACGCCAGAAGTCCTCTGTTTTTTTGCCGTCAACCTCTTTCGGGCCTGTCCAGCCTTTTGGCGTCCTGAGAATAATCATCGGCCAGAGCGGACGTTTAGAGGTTCCAGTTTTTCGGGCCTTTTTCTGTATTGATCTGATCTCGCTGATTATATTATCCAGTGTTTTCGCCATGAGCCTGTGCATGGCATCAGGCTCAGAACCTTCTACAAAATATGGCTTATAGCCATATCCCGCAAAAAGATTCTCAAGCTCTTTCCTGCTGATTCTGGCAAGCAGTGTCGGGTTGGCAATCTTGTAGCCGTTAAGATGAAGGATCGGCAGGACCGCTCCGTCGTGCACCGGGTTGAGAAACTTGTTTGAATGCCACGAAGCGGCAAGCGGTCCGGTTTCCGCTTCCCCGTCACCTACGACACAGGCAACGATCAAATCAGGATTATCAAAAGCCGCACCATATGCATGAGAAACTGCATAGCCCAGTTCTCCCCCTTCATGAATGGACCCCGGAGTTTCAGGTGCAACATGGCTCGGAATCCCTCCGGGAAAGGAGAACTGCCTGAACAGTCTCCTCATGCCGTCTTCGTCCTGTGAAATATTCGGATATACTTCGCTGTATGTCCCCTCAAGGTATGTATTGGCAACCATTCCGGGCCCGCCGTGACCGGGGCCGCATACATACATCATATTCAGATCATTTTTTTTGATAACCCGGTTAAGATGAACATATATAAAGTTCAGTCCGGGCGTTGTTCCCCAGTGGCCGAGAAGCCGTGGTTTGACATGCTCCAGCTTCAAAGGTTCTTTCAGCAATGGATTGGCATACAGATAAATCTGTCCGACTGATAAATAGTTTGCCGCACGCCAGTATGCATTAATATTTTTTAATTCATCGTTTGTCAAAGCAACCGCCATGGTTCCCTCCATAATGGAAAATATATTTAAAATACGAGTGAATACATAAACTTATATACTGTTTTCAGGTGATAGTCAAGCTTTTTGTCATGTGCGAATTGCCTCACATTAAATATAAATTATCGAGGCCGGACCTCGATAATTATCTTTTCTTAAGCTAAAAGCTGATCGCTGATTGCTCATGGCTGAACATGTGGTCATATTTCCCGTATTTTCTCCTGACTTTCCTGTTATAATAAAGAATCCCCTCAGACTAATATTTTGTATAGATTCTGTGTGCAATTTTTTAGTATCAACCGAAGGAGGCATCAAAAAAACTATACGCAGTCGATGAAGTAAAGCCATGAAAAAGAAGATATTATTTTCGATAATAATGACAGTGGCGCTGCTCCTGTTACTTTTTCCTTCTGCCAACACGGCAGTACATGGGGCAGGTCCGGAAAAGTCAGCAGAGACTGATGATCAATCGACAAAGAGTAATTCAGATACGATACCTGTATTGTCGCAACAGTTACATCAGTATGCATCACGAACCGTGTTTACCGTTCAGACAGGGAGTTTTATGAATTATGATGATGCGCAAAATCAATTTGATTTCATAGTACAGGGATTGCCTGAGAAAGATCTTGATTATCTCAGGATAGAAAAAATAGGCGCCTATTATTCTGTGCGAATTGGAATATTTGAGGATAAAAAGAGTGCAGATACGATGCTCCGGGAAATGAAATCCATGGTTCCTGCCGCATTGAAACTGAAAGCCTATATTAAAGACGATAGAATTACAAAGATGTACAAAGGTGCATCATCGGACGAGACGCGTACGATTGAGCAAAAGGTATTAACAAACGCAAAAACCCGGAAGACCGGGCTGCGGAGAAATTACAAAAGCGCACAGCAATCAGTGCCTGAAATGTATACCATTCAGACGGGGAGTTTTTTGAATTATGATGATGCACAAAAAAAATATGATGCCATGGTGCAGGGGTCAAATACACGTGATCTTGCTTATGATCTTTCTTATCTCAGGATAGAAAAAATAGGCGCGTATTATTCTGTGCGCATTGGACAATTTAAAAATCAAGATGTTGCCGATTCATTGCTCCAGGCAATGAAAACCAGGTATCCTGATGCTGTCATGCTTACGGACAATATTCAGGATGACAGAATTATCAAATTATATTCAAGCAATCACAGCATCTCGCCACCATGATGCACTCCTCAACTGCAGAGCTATTGTGAATCATTCATTCTGAATAAAATTTACGATTATCCTCGTTTCCTTCTTCTCATTGAAGTTTTCTCATAGCTCTACGCTTAGTTGCTATTTGCCTCAACGCGCACATATAAAAGACTTATAGCTCTGATTAATTTTTTTAATTTAACTCAAATAATTATGATAAGGCATAATACAAATATCAATTGATCGATTAATACGTGTCAATAAAATCAAAGGAACACATCTTATGAGCAAATTATTCGTATCAATTAGCTTCGCATTTATTTTTTTCATGGTTATTATGTCGACTTATTCATTGGCTATTCAGGATACTGTCTCTTCTGGAAAGTCTGAATCAGTTGTAATAGAAACTTCACATTATAATGATACAGAAGCAGAGGGGGGTGAGAAAAAAGACGCGTCTGTTCCGGAAGGACCACCTGCCATGAAGGTCCATATAGACCCTGAAACAGGGGAATTTCTTGAAGGGCCTCCGGATATAGCACCTGAAGGGATCCCCATAGAGAAGGACGCAGTCATCACATCACCAGAAGAACTGGAGGAGGTTGAATCTGATATACCGGGCGGTGGCGTTATGATCGATCTGAAGGGACGCTTCAGAAACTATCAGAAAGCGGTAAAGGATAGTGATGGAAATACTTCGATAGAATGCGATGATGCGCCACACATCTCTCCCAGTGGAAATGCAGAAAAGACAGGGCAAGGCAAAGAATGAAGGATTTCATTAGCTACAGGAAATCCTTAATTATATGTTTATTGATGACTGGCATCTTAATAGTATCTGCTCTCCCTACCCTTTCAAGGGCAGCAACAATAACTATTGTCAATCTGGACAGCCCAGGAGAGGGCTTCAATGATACAGCACCATTTACCCCTGTGGGCGGGAATCCTGCAACTACACTGGGCGAGGCCCGGCTCAATGCATTTCAGCATGCCGCAGATATCTGGGGCAACATTCTTGACAGTAATGTAGAGATCTTGGTCGGTGCCAATTTCGATCCCCTCGACTGTAGTGCCTTTTCAGGCATTCTCGGAAGCGCTGGTGCTAATACGATACACATAAACTTCGCAGGGGCTCCTGTTGCAAATACATGGTATCCGCAGGCATTGGCAAATGCACTTAACGGAAACGATTTGTCGGCTGGAAATTATGATATAGGCGCAACCTTCAACAGCAATCTGAACGGCGCTCCTACTTGCCTTGGCGGATTAGAATGGTATTATGGATTCGACAGTAATCCAGGCAGCGATTTCGACTTTGTAAGTGTTGTGCTCCATGAAATAGGACATGGACTTGGATTCCAGACATTTGTGAACCTGGCAACAGGGATAAAATTGGGGGGGGTTGATGATACATATATGCTCAAC
The DNA here is from genome assembly GCA_945787795.1 of Thermodesulfovibrionia bacterium. GTDB lineage: Bacteria > Nitrospirota > Thermodesulfovibrionia > UBA6902 > UBA6902 > CALZJD01. The sequence continues at coordinate 5,456 of CALZJD010000133.1, forward strand.
CTTGAACACCACGTAGCAACACCTTCTGACTACCCCTCCATGACCAATTTCCAGCGAAAAATTGCCAGCATATCAGACCCTCATCTGCACTGGACAGGCGCAAATGTGCGGGGGGCCAGCGGCGACAAGACAGCCGGAGTTAACGGAGACCATGTACAAATGTACGGGCCTAATCCTTTGCAGTTGGGCTCTTCGGTCTCGCACTTCAATACAGCAGTCTCCCCTAATGAACTGATGGAGCCCTCTTATACAGGCCCTAACCACCTTCCAGGGCTGGCTGTAGAGCTCCTGCTGGACATAAGCTGGCAGCTAGACCCTGAATATTGTTCAAATCTTCCGATAAGGATCATGAATACCGGCACCGGATATTCAAAACTGCAGGACGCGTACGATGATGCGGCGGTAAGTGGTGATACAATCCAGAGCCGTGAAGTGATACTTTACGAAAGCCCAATTTTTGACATGGATAAATCTGTTTCCATTGATGGCGGCTTTGATTGCAGTTATGCAGATAATGCAGACAGAGACACAACACTGATCGGTACAATGACTATTAGTGATGGGGTAGTTACCATAGGTAACTATGTCCTCGAATAGTAATGTTGTTGAGGTCATTGTTCTCAGTGATTAAATGATGCAAACTTGTCTGATAATAATCACATCTATAAAGCAATGGGCAACAAGCCATATAAAGAAAAGAATAAAAGAGAATTATACAGAATATCGTATCCTGTTAATGACAGGCCCATTCTGAAATTACTGGGCAATGAGTTTGAAGTAATAAATATATCCGAGAAAGGGATTAAATTTATCTGTAAACAATGTTCTGAATTTAAGGTAGATGTAGATGTTCAATGCAGATTAACTTTCCACGATCATGAATCATTCTTACTTGAAGGAAAAATATCACAAACATATAAAAATGCTGTAGTCATCTGTCTCACAAGAAGTATCCCCCTGGAGAGAATTATTCAGGAGCAGCGATATATCCTGGCTAACTACCCTGATAAATTTCATGAATAACTGATTTTACCCTGATGATGAAGAACAGGAGAACATCCTCAGTTTCAGAGTCACTGCGGATCGATGATTATTCCCGATAATTATCAACACTCATTAACTTTTCTCTTATCCTGCATTACTTACCGAAAAACGTACTTATACTGAAAGTCGACATCCTCAATAAAAGAGCAATACATGTAAAGTTGATGAAAATCAATTAGTTATATAGCTGGCAATGGAATTGCAAATTATATTTACATTACAGTTAAATCATCAGAGGAGGAAGACATGAATAAATGTTTATTATCGATGAAAATTTTCTCAGGAGTCATCATACTCATATTAAGTCTAAGTACGTACAGCATTGCAGGTTCATCTGCAGGCAACGGTGCATCATTAGATACACCCGGAAGAGTTATTGTTAATGG
>CALZJD010000134.1 GCA_945787795.1 Thermodesulfovibrionia bacterium
TAACACGCTGGGAGTGCCCTTCAGTTTCTTTATCCCGGCAGTCAAGAGCAAGAGACCAGCCTTCAATCGTTGAATCATATGCCATTACAAGATCGCTGTTTGTGCGATGAAGGTCATTCACCATCGCAGCATTATCAATAGCAATGGCTGCCTGTCCAGCGAGCGTGTTTAGGAAGTCCATCCATTCCGATTCAATTTCCATGGGAGATCGTTTGAATATTTCCAACACTCCTTTGACCTGCCCTTTAGCGATTAGAGGGACAGCTCCATACGCTATGAATTCCTCAGCTTTTATAAGAGATGTATTTTGCATCCCTTCTGAGTAATTTGAGAAATCATTGATGATTAAAGGGATTTGCTCGTAAGCGACACGACCTGCGAATCCTCTCCCGAGCCGGACCGAAGAGCTCTTAATAATATCTGTTCTGAATCCCCTTGATGATGCGTATTCAAGAATGTGTGAATTTGAATTTAACAGTAATACATGAGCTGCATCAACTTTAAGTTGAGAAATAACATGTTCAAGTACTATGTTAAGTGTAATGCTGAGATCAAGACTTGAGGTAATAGCTTTATCAATCGTATGCAAAGAAGATATATAATTAAATTGCCTGATAATTTTATCCTCATTTTGTTTCTTCTCTGATATATCCCGGGAAACATGAATTAATCCTTTGATCTGTTTGTTGCCATCCAGGAGAGGCATTGCACGTATCTCAATAAACTTGTTTAAATAGGGTTCAAAGATTTCAAACGTAGCAGGCTGGGCCGTTTCAAGACAATTGCAACTGGGACATTCCTCTGGCGGTTCATCTTTACCATGATAATGTTTATAACATTTCAATGCTCTATGATTTTTTGGATCAGACAACCGGAGGAGTTTCTCAGCTGCTTTGTTGGACCGTATAATATTATAGTGATTGTCATGTATCGTTATGGCGTCAGTAATCGTATCAAACGTATCTTCCCAGTCCTGCTTTGAAGCGAGAATTGAATCCTGCATCTTTTTTAATTCAGTAATATCACGAATGATAAGCACCGAACCGGATACATGACTCTGAAAGCCTAATATAGGATCAACTGAAACAGCGCCCCAGAAATTCTTATCTGGCAAATAAATTTTTAATTCTTCACGTTTCTTTGACTTTTTCATCCTGTGTAAGAGGCTGTCCTGAGATGAGAAGTCTGATGATTTTAATACATTACAAATATGTTGGCCAAGCAGTTCCTGATAGTTACGGAGGAAAAAAACAGAGGCGGTCTCATTAGCTTTGACAATATTAAAATCAGCATCTAGAATCAAAATGATATCCTTCGTTGCGTCAAAAGTCTTTTTCCAATCCTCCGAGGCTTTTCTCAATTTTTCTTCAAATATCTTTCTGTCATAAATTTCCTGCTCTGCCTGCTCTTTCCCTTCTCGAAAATGAAAGCTCATTATGGCGTTTTTAATAAGAACTGCAAAATTATCAAAATCTTCGATAGGCTTGGATTTTTTACCTGCTCTATAAACTCTATCCCGGTCATTTCCGGCATCTGCTGGTCACTTACAATTACGGCGATTTTTTCCTGCTCTTCTACCAGTTCCTGAATAAATGACAGTCCTTCGCGGGGATTACTAACAAAATGGGGGGCAACCTCCACTTCGTCAATATGAGATAGCAATTTTGAGGATATCAACATTTCTACTGAACGAAGAAAATCCTTGTCATCATCTATAAAAAAGATATGATACAGTTTCTTATTCAATATTGGCCGCTTCGTTTCTTTATTGTTTAAAATGTATATATTGATTGAAACTTATTACTAATCCAATGCTCATTTATTCTCGTGTTCCCATACTCATTTTGCGAAATGCTTCATGTTTTGCTTTGGCCCAATAAAAGCATTTCTTATATAAGTCTTTATGTTTTATCGGATTTACTAACAGTAATCTTTAAGTAAATGATTGTGGAAATCTGAACTTGCTCTATTTGAAGTTGTTGATTTCTGCAGTGAGCAGATAATTTCTGTTAATTGACTGTTATTGACTTCAGGTAGAAATATGGAGGTTATGCTATAACTGACAGATCACAATATGTACAGAAAATCAAAAATATTTGCCAACTACCGAGTTATTGATAAAGAGGGGATTAGTGATAATAATTCCTTGCTATAGGTAACAAATCCCTTAACATGAAGGTTCCTATCGGTAATTCTCAGATATCGACTCAGATCAGAAATGCGTGTAAATATCTGTTGTCAATAATTCTGCTGATTCAAATTGTTGAGGATTAACAATAGAAAGTTTGATACTGCTAAAAAAAAGAGGCTCGGAATAACCAAGCCCCTTTACAAATAATTAAATTATTTGTTTTTTTCTAACCGAGTCTTCTCTTCCGGAAACGTCTAAATCCCAGTGTTGCAGCGCCAACTAAAAAGAGAGTTGAGCTTACTGGCTCAGGGGCGGCAGTTATACTAACATTGCTCGCACCAGGAGACTCACTTATAGTGTCAAGCCCCATACTATCATAAGCAAGGTTTGGAGATGCGTAACCTGCCATTAAGCTAATTTGACGTGAGGCTGTAGCACCAGAAGCTATGTTACCAAACACATAGGCAGCATCATTAGAACCATCCACTCCATCCCATGAATTAGCAGCCAGCACAGTCCCTTTCCAGTCGTATGCGTTCTGTTCAAAAGCCAACATTGTATGGCCCATAGTGTGCGATGAGGTATTTGTAATATCAACTTTCAGGGTGTTTCCACCACCAAACCCATATGTCCACACCACACTTACACCTTCATCAGTGGCAGCCCACGATGCGCCTGGCCCGCCGTGCTCATGAACATTTGTAAAGTTACCAGGATCAAGCCCTTGACTAATGATATCGGTGAACGTGTCATTGACTGAAAAAGCTGCGGCAATACCAGGAGCACATAGAAAAGCTACTACAAGAATAGAAGCGATTAAAAAGTGTTTTTTGTTATACATTATTACCCCCTTTCTTCAAATTTTTCAGTTTTTTAGGTAGTCCTGCTACCCCTCCTTCCTTATAAAAGATTTTGAACACAAAAAAGCCGAATCTACCAAAGGTTCAATCCATTTGTAGATCGGCCATTTTTCAATCAAGAACATACCCCCCCATTTAATTGAATTAGATACAACTATCCCATTAAATTATTACTACTGGAAAAATAATAATCAGAAACAAAATACATCATTTTTTCTACCCCCGTAGAAAAAAAAATCGGCTAATTTTTGTGATGTATATTCATGAATCTTTAAAAGCCCAAAAGGAATGTGCTCATACTTTAACAGGTAGCCACTGACCTGTCAAGAAAAAAATGCTTATTATTTGCCAAGTTACGCAGATATGCAATTAGGCTTTCTGGTGTATGAATCGTTGATTAACGATTAAAACCTTCACCGCTTTCAGAATAGATATATTGTTGATAAGAGGGGAAAGTCTTTGAAATCCATCATGTTACAAAATCATTGATACTTAGATAGTATCAACAAAATGAGACTGGGGGCAACTCATGATATTTCTTCAGATAAATTCTTTATATTAAGAGCAGGGTATAACATTATTATCATTCCCCGATGACTCACTGATAATTCTCGTGATTTCCATTTCTGCAGAGCTGTCCAGTTTTTTTATCTTTAATAAAGAAAAAATAATTGCAACAGCAAGACCAGTAATCCCGAATATCACGTCCAGATCTTTAATTCCTGTGAAACCGCTCATTACATGTCCCATATAGGCGAATAAGAAAAGGGATAAAACCGGCAATATGAATACCAGAAATACCCTTTCACATGGACATTCTTTTCCAGACCCAGAGTGACCCTGTCCCCCTGCCCTGCATTTAAATTATTCCCTGCTTCCATGATCATGCCCTCACCGCTCTTGCCGCAGATGCCTGCCTGGGCCTTACCACATTCATTACAGGCACTGCTCTTGTCAATTATCACTTTGGCTTTGGTCCCTTTCGTTTCGATAACAGTGCCTGTCTCAAGTCCTGAGCGTTCCATGTTGATTTTTTAGTGAAATCAATTAATTGTTTATATGATTCAAATCATCAATAGAGAAACAGATCTTTACTTTGTCATCCCCGACCTGAAGAATGTGTTGCAATACGTAAAACGTGCATAATGTCATTCTGAATCAAGTTCAGGATGACAATCCTGACACAGCCTCCAGATCGGGACTGCCTGCCGGCAGGCAGAATTAGGGGAGATTTTTCAATTAAATTCTTCTATGAAATCCCCCTTTGCCAAAGGGGGAGGTTAGCTACGTGTCCCTTTGGAGAGGAACTCCTGTTCCAATCATAATTGATAATTAAAAGCCGGTATTTTATACTGGTCTAAAACAGGACAGAAGATCCCATGATAAAAGTAGCAACAGCAAAAGAAATGCAGGATATTGACCGGGTAACGATCAGCAGATTCGGTATCGCTGGTACAGTGCTGATGGAAAGAGCAGGACTCTCTGTTGTTGATAAAATAAATGCCCTTTACCTTGGCAAAAAAATAGCTGTTTTATGTGGTAGCGGTAATAACGGTGGTGACGGTTTTGTTATCGCACGAGAGCTGCATAATCAGGGAAGAAACGTTGAAGTCTTTATGACTTCTGTTCCGTCAAAGTTAAAAGGCGATGCAAAGACCAATTATGATATCGCAAAGAAATTCGGTGTTCCTGTCTTCCCCGTACTAAAATTCCTGCGTACACGCTTATCAGGACATTATCTGATCGTTGATGCCCTGCTCGGAACTGGTATCAGCCAGGATGTTAAAGGCCCCCTCTCGGATGTAATTAAGAAAGCAAACAGATTATCCTGCCCTGTGATGGCCGTTGATATACCATCAGGAATCTCTTCAGATACCGGCCAGGTAATGGGATCAGCGATGAAGGCAAATGTGAGCGTGACTTTTGGACTGCCCAAAAGAGGTCATCTGATCTATCCGGGAGCTGAATATACCGGCCGGTTATTTATCGAAGATATCGGATTTCCTGCCTCTCTTATCAATTCAGATAAAATGAAGATCAATTTATTCCGTTCAGATGACGCAATCTCATTACTGCCTGCCAGAACAAAGTCCTCTCATAAAGGCACGTTTGGACATGTCCTTCTTATAGCCGGTTCAAGGGGAAAAACAGGGGCAGCACTGATGGCAGCCAAAGCATGCTTAAAAGCAGGTGCCGGACTGGTGACAATTGGAGCACCGGAAACAGTTGTTAACTCATTGCAGTCACGGGTAACAGAAGAGATGATTCTGCCTCTTAATGATAAAGGAAATGGGACCCTCTCTTATACGGCTGCTGACTCTATCAAGAAATTTATAAAAGCCAGGGGAGAAGTGCTTGTTATAGGTCCCGGACTTTCTGTTGATGATGAACTTAAAACACTCGTGGCCGAAGTAGTAACACATTCAAAAGTCCCTGTTGTTATTGATGCTGACGGTCTGAATGCAATTGCGGGTAATACCCGGGTGCTAAAGAAATGTAAATCTCCACTGATTCTCACTCCTCATCCCGGAGAAATGTCCAGACTCGAGGGATTAAAAAAATCTACTGATAAAGAAGGCCCTGACAGGGTTACAAGGGCATTATCTTTTTCGGGGAAACATAGAGTTCATCTTGTTTTAAAGGGTGTTCCGACGGTAACCACGACTCCTGAAGGTACGGCATTTATCAATTCATCAGGCAATCCCGGAATGGCCACAGCCGGGACAGGTGATGTATTAACAGGCATGATAGCTTCTTTCCTTGCCCAGGGCTTACCACCTGCTCATGCGTCTGCTCTTGGTGTTTACATGCATGGAAATGCCGCTGATATTGTTGCGGATAAAAAAGGCCAGGAGTCCATGGTCGCCTCTGATATCATTAAAGAACTGCCCGGGGCTTTCAGGTCAATCAAGTCCAGCTGACCGGAGCATTCCTTAAAATGGAAACTATAATTCACTCTCCCAATATTAGTCCAACAGGTATCAGGGCTTTTTTCACAACAAGATATTTTTCCGAAAATCACAACAGCATGAGAGACGCCCTGATTGGAGAATCAGAATTGAAAGAAGAGAACATTTATCTTCCCATACAAAAACACACAAATCACATCCACATTCTTGAATCGAATATGGGTCCTGTTACCGCTGACGCTGTTATTACAGACAGACAGGATGTATTAATCGGGATTGTTGTTGCAGACTGTGTGCCCATTCTGATGTATGATCGGAACAGAAAAATCATCGGCGCTGTTCATGCAGGCTGGAAAGGAACTGCAGGAGGAATTCTTGAAAAGACATTCCAGTTAATGATGGAAAGGTTCAAGTCACGGGCCGATGATGTTCTGGTGTCTGTCGGGCCAAGCATAAAAAAATGCAGTTATGAAGTTGATGCTCGTGTAAAGGATGCCGTGGAAGGCAAAACAGGACAGGGGAACTATTTTGATCCAGAGGGAAATAAATATATGCTCGACCTTGCAGAGGCCAACAGGATACAGGCATTAAACTCGGGAGTGCCGGAAAAGAACATCTGGAAGTCGGAAATATGTACGTTTTGTAACCCTGATACATATTATTCTTACAGGTATGCAAAAGAAACAATCGGAAGACAGGGTGGTTTTATCGGAATGTGGTAATATATCGAAATAGATCATAACTATGAGGGAGGTCATATGCTAAAAGCCAAAGATATAATGACAAAGGACGTGATAACCGCAAAAAATGAAACAACTATTGAAGAACTTGCCAGACTGCTCATAGACCATAAAATCAGCGGAGTGCCGGTCGTTGATGATGATAATCAGTTAATCGGAATCGTAACGGAAAATGACCTTATAAAAAAGAACAAACGCTTTCATATCCCGACCATAAGTTGAAGATGAGATAAAGAAAATGGTGGCCACCACTGTCGGTGAGATATGTACCAAAAAGGTCCTTTCCATATCAGAAGACACCACTCTTGAAGAGATTGCTACTATCATGGCGGAAAAACATATTCACCTGTTACCTGTTTTAAAAGACAATGAAGTTGTTGGGATCGTCGGCAAGGCCGATGTGGTCAGGTCCATGACAGGATGAGGCTTCAGAGCAAGAACGAACGTGAAACAATACATCTCGGACAAAGGTTGGGACAAAAGCTGAAACCCGGAGATGTTGTCTGTCTGTATGGAGAACTGGGAACAGGCAAGACCACTATTACGAAAGGGATCGCCTCTTCGTTCGGTATTAATGAGCGGGACATAACAAGCGCCAGTTTTACTATCATCGCAGAGTACGAAGGTGACATTCCCTTCTATCATATTGACCTTTACAGGATAATAAACGGAGAGGCCCCGGAGTTGGGACTGCATGAATATTTCCACTCTGGTGGAGTATCAGTGATAGAGTGGGCAGAAAGAGCAGGTGAAGAAATCCCGGACAACTGCATTAAAGTAAGAATGGTCCATGCAGGAGATGATATGAGGGAGATAGAATTAGAGGGTCTGGCATTATGAAGCGCATCGGCATTATTACAAAAAGAGGTGAGCCAAAAATAGTAAAGGCTGTCGGAGATCTGATGAAATGGCTCAAGAATAAAGATTTTAAATTTTTTATCGAAAAGGAGACAGCTGCTGCACTGAAACTGAAAGGGTATCACCGCAAAGACATACCAGCCAGATCTGATATGATCATTGTCTTCGGAGGTGACGGCTCTGTACTGAGTGCTGCAAGGCATGTAGGTGACAGGGGTATTCCCATATTGGGAATAAATATGGGAGGACTTGGTTTTATTACCGAGCTGGGCAGAAATGAAGTGCGTAAAAATATAAAAATGATCATGTCTGAAGAGTGCTGTTTTGAAGAAAGGATCATGCTCCTTGCTGACGTCTACAGGAACAAAATAAAGGTAACACAGCATAATGCCCTGAATGATGTCGTATTAAACAAAAGCGCATTGTCCAGGATGTTTGAAGTAGATATCAATATTGACAAACAGTATGTGACTACGTTCAGACTTGACGGCCTTATCACATCAACCCCTACAGGGTCTACAGCGCATTCTCTGTCAGCAGGCGGACCCATTCTCTATCCAACCCTTGAGACATTCCTCATGACACCCATATGCCCTCACACATTAACAAGCAGACCTATTGTATTGCCTGATACGTTTGTTATTGATATACATATTAAAGATGGTAACGACATATATATGACCCTTGATGGTCAGGAAGGCTTTCCATTAAAAGTCAAGGACAAGGTGCGCATCAGGAAAGCTGAATACAAGACAAAATTTCTGGTCCTGCATAACAGGGATTATTTTAAACTGCTGAGAACGAAACTCAAATGGGGCGAATAAAGCCGGAACAGGATATATATGGATAAACAAGCAATGACAGCAGAACTGTTAAAAGCGATTAAGACATATGAGGAGCTTGGATTTAGATATCTTCCCCTTAAACAGGACAGAATTACAGACCTTTTGCATAGCAGACCTGTTTATGCTGTGTCTGAGTCCCGGGAAAAAATAATGACAGCCCCCCAACCATGCCTTTCTCTGGATAAGGACAGTGCGCTTCAGCAGCTTAAGGAAGAAATAGGAGACTGCACGCGATGCAGACTGCATAAGGAGAGGAAAAACGTGGTCTTTGGTGAAGGGTCCTCCGAAGCCAGGCTTATGTTTATCGGAGAAGGACCCGGCAGGGACGAGGACATACAGGCCCGCCCCTTTGTTGGTGAAGCGGGCAGGCTTCTGACCAGGCTGATTGAAAAAATGGGCATGAAACGTGAGGACGTTTACATTGCCAATATTGTTAAATGCAGACCACCCTTTAACAGGGACCCGGAACAGGACGAGATAGCAACGTGCAAACCCTTTGTGGAACGTCAGGCTGAGATCATTCATCCCGGAGTGATTATGAGCCTGGGCAGGGTGTCGGCTCAATCCATCCTTGGGATGAAGATGCCCATTGGAAGAATGAGGGGCAATTTTTTCAGCTTTCATAATATCCCGCTTATGCCGACGTTTCATCCTGCTTACCTGTTGAGAAACCCGAAAGATAAATGGCTTGTCTGGGATGACGCACAAAAGGTTCTGGAAAAACTGAAAAACTGAGATGGAGCAATTATGAATAGATTATGGGCCCCCTGGAGAATGGAATACATTCTTGATAAACACAAACACGACTTATGCCTGTTCTGTGATATTTCAAAAAAAGAAAAAAACAGGGTCAACAAATCAAGGGACAGGAAGAACCTAGTCCTTCACAGATCAAAAAAATGCTTTGTCGTATTAAACAAATACCCATACAACAGCGGTCACTTAATGGTCGTCCCCTATTTTCACACGTCTTCCTTTGACGGGCTTGATGATGATGTCCTTTTTGATCTTATTAAGAATATGGAACGATCAACAGGAATTCTCAAACAGGTCCTTAATCCTGATGGTTTTAACATGGGTCTGAATTTCGGCAAGGTGGCCGGAGCAGGAATGGAATCTCATATGCATATACATGTAGTGCCGCGCTGGACAGGTGATACCGACAGCATGCCTATTATTGCCGAGACCAGGGTAATGCCCGAACATTTAATGAAAACGTATAACAAACTGGTCAAGGTGTTCTCCATAAAATAGACTCCAAAGATTCATTCTTTTCAATTCACACCTCCCTGAAGGGTCAAATGATTGATTTTAAAGTTATTTTACCCGATGCAATGATATACATTATTCTGTCTTGATGTATAGAATTCATATATTAATTATGGTATACTTAAAAGTTACATGCCCGGAGGAACAACCATATGAAAGAAAAAGACGTATTCGATGAATTAATCGAAATAGGTAAGAAACGCGGAACGCTTACCTATGATGAAATTAACGATGCCCTGCCGTCGGAATTTTTCACTCCTGATGACCCCTGAGTATGAGAAAACAGAAGACCTTGTCCAGGCTTATTTTCATTCCATGGGAGACATATCTATTCTTACCAAGAGTGAAGAAGTGGAACTCGCCAAGAAACTTATAGAAGGTAAGGAAATTATTGGAGAGATCATCAAGCCCCTGGCAATAACCAGGAGGATCGAAAAAGACCTTGTTGAAAACGAAGATAACCAGGACATGGAGGAGGACGAAAAGGTAAATTATATTCTGGAATCTACCCTCTTCAGGCTGGAAACAATGGTTGAGGTAGTCAGTGATTTTAATGATGAGATTTCTCTCTATGGCGGATCTCTTGGTGAACTTAAAGTTCTTATTAAGTATGAAAAAAGCAAAAAGAGGGTAAGAGGTGCTGTGCTGTCTGATATGGAAGAGCTTTCAGAGAGAGCACAGTCTGTCTTTAAAAAAATTGAGACCGAAGTCGGCATAAAAGTTGACCACTTGCTCGCCATGTGGGAAAGGATCAGCAGGGTACAGGCATTTGTACTTGAGGCAAAAAACGAGCTGATCACCAGAAACCTCAGGCTTGTCGTTAATATTGCCAAGAATTATGTTGGAAGAGGACTGCCTCTGCTTGACCTTATTCAGGAGGGAAACATAGGTCTGATGAAAGCTGTTGACAAGTTCAAGCATGAAAAAGGGTTCAAGTTCAGCACGTATGCAACCTGGTGGATAAGACAGGCCATTACACGTGCCCTGATTGATCAGACAAAAACGATCAGGGTACCTGTTCATATGATGGAGTTTTATAACAGGGTCACAAAGGCGTCCAGGGAGCTTACACAGGAACTGGGAAGAGAACCTACAGACGAAGAAATAGCCAAAAAGCTCATTGTACCGCCAAGAAAGGTTGAAGAGGTCTTCAGGGCTATTCAGGACCCGATTGCACTTCAGACACCTGTGGGAGATGAAGACACTGAACTGGAAGACTTTATCGGAGATAAAAACAGCCCCTCCCCATATACTGATGCTGAAAACAATGAAATATCAGGATATATTAAGAAAGTTCTTGGCACTCTGACTCCAAAGGAAGAAAAAGTAATCAGAATGAGGTTTGGAATTGGAGTAGAC
>CALZJD010000135.1 GCA_945787795.1 Thermodesulfovibrionia bacterium
GGTCACCGCCATTGTATATATAGAACCCATAACAGCACCCCAGATTCCTGCCAGTTCCGGTTCACGGGAGTCACCGTTTGTAAAAAGCGCCCTGTTAAATCTCTTCTCAAGAGCGCCCTTTTCTTTCAGGCTGTTGATCCAGTCAAGTTTATACGGCTTGATGCGGCCTGATCCCTCTTTGCCGGCCTTGATATGTCCCTTCATCAGCATATCAACATCATCATCAGCAGGCACCCAGACATTTTGTATGGTCCCCATTATTGCCGGGTCTGCCAGTACCATTTCCCTCAGTTGATATGCAGCACCTGAACTTACCAGTGAGTAGAGCTCCCGTTTCTCACGCCTTTTCTTCACATCAGGGAACATCTGCCTCAGGCTTTTCTTTACAAGCCCGCCATAATCTCCCTGAGAAAGGACGTCCGGATCACCTGTATGTTCAGGATCAATCATCTCAGCATCAAAGTTAATTTCAAGCCTGACAAACGTCTGTTTAAATGCAGTATAGCCCTTGCCGGTAATCGATACAAACAGTATGGCCAGCATGGCCATGGCAGTAAGAATGGCGGTCAAACCAAAAAAGCTGAAGAGCCTTTCCTTAACATAACGTTTTTTGAGGCCGGTCTTTATCAGCATCAGTCGTGCACTTGATTCTTTATTTCGTAAACCCGTCCTATTCATACTGTTCCCTGTACTTTCGCACAACATACAACGCCACGATATTCAAAATAAGGGTCATGACAAATAACACCAGACCCAGTGCAAAGGCTGCAAGGGTTTTGGGGCTGTCAAACTCCTGGTCACCGATCAGGAGCGTTACGATCTGAACGGTAAAGGTGGTCACTGCCTGAAGGGGATTGGCAGTCAGGTTTGCTGTGAGACCCGCAGCCATGACAACAATCATTGTTTCCCCGATTGCACGGGAGATAGCCAGCAGTATACTGCCCACGATTCCGGGTAATGCCGCAGGCAGCACCACTCTGATTATTGTCTCCGACTGTGTGGCGCCAACCCCAAGGGAGGCATCTCTGAGGCTCTGGGGTACAGCATTGATTATATCATCGGACAATGATGATACAAAGGGAATTATCATGATCCCCATCACCAGGCCTGCTGCAAGCGCGCTCTCTGATGAAACATCAAATCCCATGTCATTACCAAGCTCCCTGATAAAGGGGGCAACTGTCAGGGCAGCAAAAAAACCATATACAACGGTAGGAATCCCTGCAAGTATTTCCAGTATGGGCTTGGCAACGGTTCTCACTCCTTCAGCTGCATATTCGGACATGTAAATTGCCGACATAAGACCAATAGGCACTGCAACGAGCATGGCTAGGCACTGCAACGAGCATGGCGATGGCCGAGATCATCAGCGTTCCCGCAAGAAGAGGGATCATGCCAAACGAGCCGGCAGCCCCCACCTGGTCCTCACGTATCGCCATCTGCGGGCTCCAGTGCAGTCCGAATATAAAATCAGTAAATGCTACCTGCTGAAAAAATCTCATTGCCTCAAACAATACTGATAACACAATTCCGATAGTGGTAAAGATGGCGATTGTGGAGCATAAGATCATCAGCATTCTGATGGTCCTTTCTACAATTACCCTTGCAGCCAGGTCAGGCTTTATGAATCTTGAACTTATTCCCAGGCCTGCAAGACAGATGGATATGAGTACAGCAAAGAGAGCTGCAAACCCTGTGCTTTTAAGTCTGTTATAGTGATCAGCTGCCATGAGAAGGGCCTCGTCAGTCCTTTCTTTCACAAAGGTTCCCTGTGCAATGTTGAGAATGTCATTCATGATCAATGAAAGACGCTCCTCTGGAAGCGATTGCATCTCATGAGGGAGTTCAGATATAACCAGTGAGGTAATTATTGATGACTGAAAGACAAGCCATACGAGAAGCACCAGAATCGCAGGCAATCCGCACCAGAAAGATACATACAGGCCGTAATATTCCGGAAGAGAATGAAGAGCCCGTATTTTACCGTTAACCGATGCATCAGACCGTTTTTTTCCAAGAAAGTAGCCAACAAGGGCCAGGAGAAGAATAACCGAAAGCAGTACAAGATTCTTCATGTAATGCTTCCGGCCTGTATTAGGGGGTACTTGTTATGTGCAGAGAAAAAACAGGAAAAGCACCGTACAGCAATTGAAGCAATGTCCGGTGCTTTTGGTAAAGAAATATTACATCGATAAATTAATAAGGTTCTTACCATCGTGATTAAACTGACGCCTCTCCTCTTCCGGCATGGGAATGAGTCCTTTATCCACAAGATACCCCTCCTCGCCCCATGCCTTATCGCTTGTAAATTCTGAGAGATATTCCTTTATGCCCGGGATCATGCCCGCATGGGCCTTTTTGACATAGAAATAAAGAGGCCTTGATACAGGATATTGACCATCAGCAATATTTTCAAAAGTAGGTTCTACTCCATCAACAATGCTTCCCTGGACCCTGTCTTCATTCTGATCAAGAAAGGAGAAGCCAAAAACTCCCAGTGCATCAGGGTTTGCTTCAAGCTTTCTTACGATAAGCACATCGTTTTCTCCTGCCTCAACATAAGCACCGTCTTCACGCACTGCATGACATATGGCCTTGTATTTCTTTTTGTCTTTCTTTTTCATGGCCTTGATCCAGTCAAATTTTTTACACCCGCCTTCAAGTGCGAGCTCGGCAAACGCATCTCTTGTACCTGAAGTCGGCGGAGGTCCCAGCACTTCGATTTTTATATTTGGTAATGTCGGATTAACATCTTTCCATGTTTTATTGGGATTGGGAATCAGTTCGCCTTCTTTGTCTGTTGGTATATCCTTGGCGAGAGCAAGATAGAGGTCTTTAAGGCTTACTTCCATCCTCTTCGCTTTTTTGGAATTGGCAATAACAATACCATCATATCCGATCTTGATTTCTGTAATATTATGTATTCCGTTTTTAGCACACTTGTCAACCTCAGATTTTTTAATCCTTCTTGATGAATTTGTTATATCAGGATGTTTAACTCCTACGCCGCTGCAGAACAGCTTTAGTCCACCGCCTGATCCGGTTGACTCAATCTTTGGTGTTTTGAATTTAGAGGTCTTCCCAAACTGTTCCGCTACAACCGTAGCAAAGGGATACACAGTCGATGACCCCACGATGCTGATGTAATCACGCTCTGCTGCGGTTACCGGAGCTGCCATGGTAAGGCAGAGTATTGAGACCGCAATTATTGTGGTTAATAACTTCATTGTTTTGTTTTTCCTCATTCTGGTAATCCTCCTTGTTTTATTGTTTTCAACTCAGATTGTATAAGAAGATTACCGTATCCGTATTACAACTTGATGACACGTGTGTTAAAGTTATGTTAAATAAACTTTTCAAAAAAATTATGAGGCATTACTATGAGGTTGGCTTTTCCGATATAGTAATGAAACATACACCTGGTAAATCTCATAGTGTGAGCTCATGCATAATCTGGTATCTCCCTCTTCTATTTCTTTTACCAGCTTATTACATACATTGCAACAGACCCCTTCCGGGCCGCTTTTAACAAATGGACAGTGAATGACAATCTGCGATTTCATATCATACCTTTATATAAAAGTATTGTAGCAGGCTGAATGTTACAGGAATGTTACAAAAATATTGCTATTGAGTTATGGTTTATCGTGTTTGTCACGACATAAACGATAAAAATTTTTATTTACAGAGCATTATGCAGTGTAGAGTCCAAATAATACGTACACTAAATTTATGTATGCCAGTTGAAAAAGAGAGACGATTATACTTCCTTTATCAATCTCTGAACATGTCGTCAGGCCCTGCCCTCAATACTCATCCAGTCATCGATGCGGACATTTGCCGGATTGAAGGGGCAAAACCGATGATTAACAGTATTACAGTATTTTATCGTTTGATATAAACTTGGATTGTATCCTGAATCAGGTGCCAGGCAGACCGGCACACTCTGGAATTGATAGTACCTGCACCTCACCATACCAGAAATCAACTCCCCCTCATTAATTTAGATAAAAAGAGTGGGCAACTGTCATGGTTTTCTGTATCACAGTATTTGGCTTTCATATTATCGCTGATTGTCAAATATGTAATTGATGCCGCACAGATACAACGAAGAGTGTTTTTATATGTACATCCCTCCCGGGTCAAGGTCATTCCATTAGAGATAACTGAACTCACAGGAATATGTATCATGAATTACCTCCCTTAATAGTAAGATCTATCCAATTAGTTACTAATAATTTCTTTCTCTTTGCATCGTTCATTCATCTCCCGCATAAGTGGTGAAGAGATAATGAAGTCTGCTGTTACCCTGTTGCAGGCGGTCGGTACGTTGTAGACAACAGCGATTCTGAGCAATGCCTTAACATCTACATCATGGGGCTGCGGCTCAAGCGGGTCCCAGAAAAATATTAGTATATCTATGTCTTCATCGACAATCTTTGCGCCGATCTGCTGGTCTCCCCCCAGAGGGCCGCTCTTCAGGCAATTGATGTGCAAACCAACGGCAGTTGCAAGTACTTTTCCTGTTGTGCCCGTTGCATACAGGTAATGATTCTGGAGAAGCTCCTTGATAAAGGCTGCCCACTCGATCAGGTCCTTCTTTTTGTTGTCATGGGCAACAAGGGCTATTCTCTTAACTGCATTTACTGTTATGTGATCATTCATAAAATCTCCTTATACGGCCGGTTGCATTTCATGGCTGATTTTCAGCACATAAAATCCGCAGGTTTCCTTAACAATGGTCTTGCATTGACACAGCAATTCAAAAAATCCCCTGATAACAGTACACTTTTCAAATTCATGTGCATCAATAAAAACCTCAAAATCATTTTTACAGGAAGGGAATTGCGAAAGAGCATCCCTGATTTCCCTGAAAACTTCATCATAGGAAAGACCTCTCATATCGAGTATCATCGTTGAACCTCCTTTTCTTACTCATTCAAATATATTAATCATGATGTAACAGTACCAGCTGCAGGTTACAGGAATATTAAGATCGAGTTAAATTTCAATGAAATATGATAAAAATCTATTACTGGTAACTGTTAATTTATCAGAAACTGAATGCCCCGGATTTGACATGTGCAGAAGATGGTACTACCATGAAATACATGAATAATCCATCAGTCATAGCAGCAATAGCAATTATTAAACGGAAAGGGAAAATTCTCATCGCCCGTCGACAGAAAAATGATCCCCTTAAGGGCAAGTGGGAATTCCCCGGAGGGAAAATCACAGGAGGAGAAACTCATGAGCAATGCCTGAGGCGTGAAATCCGTGAAGAACTGGACATCGATATTGAGGTTGGTAACCTCCTTTATTCAACCAAGCATACATACAACCATATAGCTGTGGAACTGTTTTTTTATAATGCAACTTACTTATCCGGAGAAATTAAAACGACGGAGTACAGTGATATCCTATGGGTGGAAAAAACGGATCTACAAAAATATACGTTTCCGGAAGCGAATTTCCCTCTACTGCAGACTTTTATAGAGGAATAGATGATATGGCCGGAATATAATTGCTGAATTCAATGTAGGGGCAGGGCTTGCCCCTGCCCTTTGTAAAATGTAAAAAGGGCAACCACAAAGGTTGCCCATACATTCTTACGTAAAAAATATTTTAACTGTTGTCCCCTTACCAACTTCACTCTCTATTTTCATATCCCAGTCATGTGCTTTCACAATATGCTTGACAATGGCAAGTCCAAGTCCTGTACCGCCAAGCTCCCGGGACCGGGAGGAGTCAACCCTGAAAAAACGCTCACCAAGCCGAGGAATAAACTGTTCAGGTATGCCTGCTCCTGAGTCTTTAACAAATAAATATGTAGAACCCTCTTCCTGCATTACCCCTATTTCAACCACGCCGGACGCAGAAAACTTTATTGCATTATCAACGAGATTGAGAAGAACCTGTTCCACCTTGTCCAGATCAGCTTTAATCATCGCATCACCGCTTACAGATTTCGTGAGCGAAAGGTTCTTCTCCGCAGCCGTCACTACCATGGTCTCCATTACCTTATCAATAAGGGCAGAAAGGTCAACATCTGTCCTGTTCAGTTTTTCCTCACCCATTTCAATATTTGAAAGAACAAGGAGATCATCAACCAGCCTGTTTAAACGATCAGACTGGGCCTTGATTGTATTCAGAAACTTATAGGCATTTTCCCTGTCCTCAATCGCCCCGTCAATCAGGGTCTCTGCAAATCCCTTAATTGCCGTGACAGGTGTTTTTAACTCATGAGAGGCATTTGCCACAAAGTCCTTCCGTATCTGTTCCAGCCTTTTTAACTGGGTCAGATCACTGAAAATCGCTATGACTCCTGAAAGGTCTCCGACTGTATATGCCAGGGGAGAGAGTTTTACAAACAGATATTTCTCTTCCGGCACATCAATTGTTATCTCAGCAGAAGCAGGCGCACGTGAGTTCTTCACTTTTTCCACGAGGGAAACAAAATCCGGATTTCTGATAACTTCAATATACGGCTTCCCATATAGCTGGGGCAGTCCGAAAAGCTCAAGCGCTGCCTTATTTGCAAGATTAATTACTCCTGCCGTATTAATAAGGAGCATGGAATCAGGAATGCTCTTTAAAATTACATCAAGACGGCTTGATTCCTTTTTTATCCTCTCCATATTGTCCTTGAGTTCAGAAGACATATTGTTCAGGTTATTGGCCAGCTCTGTAAACTCCCCTGCGTCCCTGAGATAGAGCTTCTGTCTAAAAATACCATGAGCCAGTGCCCCCGAGTAATCGATAATCTGGCCCATATACTGTCTGATCCTGTTTGTCTTCCAT
>CALZJD010000136.1 GCA_945787795.1 Thermodesulfovibrionia bacterium
CACAGGGAAGCCAAAGTCATCATCATACATTGTCATAGTTACATATGATGTAAGTTCAGGTACGTTATCTCTTGGAAAGCCGTTAAAATCCTTACCAGCAATTGCGGCTGAGATCTCTCTTGCCCTGTCAGCACGGAAATTAAAAAATACCGCCGAGTCTCCGTCACTTATATTACCTATGGGGTCTGCGCCATTACATATGATTGATGGCTTAATAAATTCGTCCATCTCATCCGCCTTATAACTCTCTTCAACCGCTTCTGTCGAACTCCGCACCTTTTTCCCCTGACCAAGCACAAGTCCTTTATATGCCTGCTCCACCCTTTTCCATCTGTTGTCCCTGTCCATTGCCCAGAACCTGCCTGTCACTGTAGCTATCTGGGCTGCAGGTTTGTCATTGAGAAATGATTCGAGGTCCCTAATGTAGTTAATGCCGGAATCAGGCGGCGTGTCCCGGCCATCCATAAAGGCATGGACAAATATGTTCTCTACCCCTTTTGATATGGCCAGATCAATAAGAGCGTAGAGATGATCAATATGACTGTGGACTCCACCATCCGATAACAACCCGAGAAAATGGACAGCCCCTTTATTTTTTACTGCACCATCCATCGCATTGACAAGGGCCTGGTTCTTAATAAATTCTCCGTCCTTTATGGCCTTGTTAATCCTTGCGTAATCCTGGTACACAACACGGCCCGCGCCAAGATTGAGATGTCCGACCTCAGAGTTGCCCATGGTCCCTTCAGGCAGACCTACTGCCTCACCGGCGCATTCCAGTGCTGTATGGGGATATTTTTCCAGCAGGCCTTTATAAAAAGGGATATGCGCCCTGGCCTGTGCATCAGATTCAGGAGTAGAGGAAATGCCCCAGCCATCCAGGACTAAAAGTATTATCGGTTTCATCATTTGATCAGCAGTTCCAGCATTGCCTTCTGCGTATGCAGCCTGTTTTCGGCCTGGTCAATAACCACACTTTGCGGAGAGTCAAGCACCTCACTGGTAATCTCGGAGAGTCAAGCACCTCACTGGTAATCTCCTCTTCCCTGTGTGCAGGCAGACAGTGCATGACTATCACATCCGGCTTCGCCAATGACAGCAGCTCTTTATTCACCTGATACTTTTTAAAAATCTGCCTTCTTCTTTCTGCTTCTCTTTCCTGTCCCATGCTTATCCATACGTCGGTATAAATCACGTCAGCATTCTTCACTGCATCCTCAGGGTCTGTATATAATTGAACTTTACCTCCATTTTCCTTTACATATTCAAATATGTTCCGGTCAGGATCATACCCGCGGGGACATGCAATCGCAAGGTCAACTCCGGTATGAAGCGCTGCTTCGATAAGTGAATTGGCTACATTGTTCCCGTCACCCACATACACAAGCCTCACATCTTTTAACGTGCCCTTTTGCTCCCATATAGTGAGCATATCAGCAAGTGCCTGGCATGGATGGTGAAGGTCTGT
This sequence comes from Thermodesulfovibrionia bacterium, assembly GCA_945787795.1. Taxonomy (GTDB): domain Bacteria; phylum Nitrospirota; class Thermodesulfovibrionia; order UBA6902; family UBA6902; genus CALZJD01. The sequence goes on from CALZJD010000136.1 coordinate 1,469, forward strand.
CAGCCCGTTGACAATAGGGATGGAAGAATTGGCAGCAAGTTTTTCGATTGTATTGTGCGCAAATGTCCGTATCACAATGCCATGCAGATATCTTGAAATAACTTTTGCCGTATCCTCAACTGTCTCTCCCCGTCCCAGCTGAAGTTCCTTTGAGTTGATATAAATCGGCTGGGCGCCAAGCTGATATATCCCGGTCTGGAAAGATATTCTTGTCCGTGTTGACGTCTTGTCAAAAAGCAGGCCTATGCTCTTTCCCATAAGCGGACATGCGTTGCGGTCTTTGCCTGATTTAAATTCAGCCGCCCTTTTTACGATTGCATGAAATTCGTCTGACGATATGTCCTGTAACGTAAGAAAATCCCTTTTCATTACAATTTTCTCTTTCTTTAATTGTTTATATTAAATCCATCTTTTGTATGTTAGTTGATCTTGTTGTACAATCCGGTTAAACACATCGTTCTTTATGGAGTGCTGGAGTAGTTGAGTACTGCGTATTACACACAGTTAAATCAATTCTCCAATACTCCGGCACTCCATTATCCAGTAAATAGTATCTCACCGTAGCCATAAGTCATTTATAACAATTTTACGAATGAACCGATATTATTAATGCGGTTCTCTTTCAAAAATGTCCTCAAGGACATCTATTAAACGATCAATTTCCTTTTCCAATACTATCAAAGGAGGAGTAAAACGAAGCACATTGCCGCTTATGCAGTTGATAAGTACCCCCCTTGACGCGCACTTTTCTACAATAGAATCACCTGTCTTTGTCAGCTCCAGCCCGATCATAAGGCCAATCCCTCTGGCTTCAATAATAATTGATGGGAATTCTTTCTGCAATTTTTCAAGTTTCTTTAAAAAATACTTCCCTATATGTTCGCAATGCGCCAGGAGAAAGCCGTCTTCCAGTAATGTTTCGATCGTGGTAACTGCCACTGCACAGGCCAGAGGGTTGCCGCCGAACGTTGATGCATGGGTACCGGGCTGAAAGGATGCGGCCACAGATTCCCCGGCCAATACGGCGCCTATGGCAATGCCGCCGCCAAGTCCTTTTGCAAGGGTCATAATATCGGGTGTTACGTTAAAATGTTCATAAGCAAAGAGCTTCCCTGTACGTCCCATCCCGGTCTGGACCTCATCAAGTATTAACAGAATCTTGTGCTTGTCGCACAACTCCCGAACCTGCTTAAAATAGTCAGGGGAAGGAATCCTGATACCCCCTTCACCCTGAATCGGTTCAAGCATGATGGCGCATGTTTTTTTCGTAATGGCCTTTTCCAGGGCGTTTATGTCATTAAAGGCAACACTCTTGAATCCCGGAACAAGTGGCTCAAAACCCTTTTGCAGTTTTTCCTGACCGGTAGCACTCAGGGCAGCAAGGGTCCTGCCGTGGAATGAACCAAAAGCAGTGATTATCTCATTTTTCTCATTAAATGCATGGTCCTTGGCATATTTCCGGGCAAGTTTAATCGCCCCTTCAACCGCCTCAGCCCCTGAATTGCAGAAAAAGGCCTTGTCAGCAAAAGAGTTTTCCACCAGCAGTTTCGCCAATTGTATCTGAGGCTCAATATGATACAGGTTGGACACGTGTAACAGCCTCTGGGCCTGCTTTTGAAGGGTAATCACGATCCTGGGGTGACAATGGCCAAGACAGTTGACTGCTATTCCGGCTATAAAGTCCAGATATTCCTTGCCGTCCGCACTCCAGACCTTCATCCCCCTGCCTTTCCTGAGAACAATCGGGTAGCGGTTATAGGTGCTCATCAGGTATTTCTTTGATTCATGAATCAGCTTCTTTTCCATTGTCTAAAAATATAACATAATCCATGGGAGTTACAAAAGCATGAATGTCCTGTACATAGCCATCTCATTTGTCATATATTTGCTGTTTCGCTATAATCTTTTATGCGTAATACGTGCGATCATTCATCATGTGAATTGCCGGAATCCACAGGCAAAAAAACCCGAAATCAAAACAGGCATTACAGGTTTCAGGATACCTTCAGGTGGAAAGGCGTCAGGGTCCAGGAATATAAATCAGAAGGACAGGACTGGCACGGGATAGCCAGACAGACACTTATCGGGGAAGGGGGTGAAACCACAAAGTTTCATCTGAGATATTTTGAAATTGAGCCCGACGGATACAGCAGTTTTGAGAAACACAAACATGAACATGTTGTAATTGGAGTAAGGGGAAAAGGCAGGGCAAGAATCAATAGAAGAAATATTGGACTGAATTTCATGGATGTGCTCTATATCAAGCCGGACGAACCCCACAGGCTTTATAATCCGTATAATGAACCTTTTGGTTTTTTTTGCATAGTTAATGCCAAAAGAGACCTGCCGGTACCGGCAGGCACTAAGGCACCAGGAGACAAAGGAACAAAGCTATAAAGATAAATATATTTGCCATATATTGTTGTTAAAACTTTGTGCCTTTGTGCCTGCGCAGTTTCGAAATAATTTAGAAATAATCTTAACGAATCTATATAATGTCATATAGGATAATTTCAAACTAACACTGAACAACAAAAACCAGATAAAAGCTTAACAAAGGAGATGTTGCGATATGAGTATTGAATACTCGGTAAGTCCTGACGGTGAGAAATTTGCTTTGCCTGCGAAGGAAGATTATAAAAAAGAGTTAAAGCGTCTTAAGACAGCCATAGCAAAACAGCGAACATTACATAGAGAGATCGTTGTGGTAATGGGAGTAGGATTTGTGGGTGCTGCAATGGCTGCTGTTGTGGCTGATACAGAGGACAATAAAGGGAATCCAACAAAATATGTTATCGGCATGCAGAGGCCAAGCTCAAGAAGCTACTGGAAAATCCCTGTATTGAACAGAGGCGTCTCACCCGTCGTATCTGAAGATAAAGAACTCGCTCCAATGATTAAGAGATGTGTTCAGGATAAGAAAACCCTGACCGCGACCTTTACCTATGATGTGTTATCTCTTGCTGATGTTGTGGTGGTTGACATTCAGTGTGACTATCATAAGGAGGATATTGGAAATGTACGCAACGGCCATGCAGTGATGGGGCCGCTGGAAGAATCTCTCGCAATCATGGCCGAATACATTTCTCCTGAGACCCTTGTGCTTATCGAGACCACTGTAGCTCCGGGCACAACCGAGCAGATTGCTTATCCTATAATGAAAAAAGTATTCCAGCGACGGGGCATAAAGACCGACCCTCTGCTTGCCCACAGTTTTGAACGGGTCATGCCCGGAAAGAATTATGTAGCAAGTATCCGTGACTTCTGGAGAGTATGCAGCGGTATCAATGCAAAAGCAAAAAAGAGAGTTGCAAAATTTCTTAATGAAGTACTTAATACAAAAGACTATCCCCTCACCGTACTTGACAAGCCGATAGAGTCAGAGACAGCAAAAATAATTGAAAACAGTTATCGGGCCACTATTCTTGCATTCATGGACGAGTGGAGCCTCTTTGCTGAACGGAATGGTGTTGATCTTTTAAAAGTCATCAATTCAATAAAAGTCAGACCTACTCACAGCAATATTATTTTCCCCGGTCCCGGCATAGGCGGTTACTGTCTGCCTAAAGACGGTGGTCTCGGAGTATGGGCATATAAACATATTCATGGATTTGAAGACGACATTTTCAAGATTACTCCCATGGCAATAAATATAAATGATACCCGTTCCCTTCATGTCGGACAGCTTGTCAGAGATGCGTTAAGAAATATGAGCAGGCCTATTGCTGCTGCAGACATATTATTACTTGGCGCTTCATACAGGGAAGATGTTGGCGATACCAGATACAGCGGCTCTGAACTGATCGTCAGAAAACTGACTGAAATGGGCGCTAACATGCGTGTCCATGATCCCTATCTTTCCAACTGGTGGGAGTTTGAAAAGCAGGACAGTTATCCTTCCAAAGATCACAGCCTGGCCCGTTTTTTCAGAAACCAGGAGAAGCTGTCAAATCTGCAAATAGAGAAGGAACTAATGAAAGCCTTTAAAGGTGCTGATGCGGTTATTTTTGCTGTCAGACACGACCACTACCTCAATCTGGATCCTGATAAAGTTTTTAAAGCTGTGGGTAATACGTTTGCCGTTATTGACTGCTTTGGGATCCTCGATGATGAAAAAATCAGACGGTACTTTGAGCTGGGCTGTGAAGTAAAGGGTCTTGGCAGAGGACATGTCAGGCGAATTAAGGAAGATGCCAGAAAAAGGAAGACAGACCAAAGACAGAAGTCATAATAGGGTCGAGACCTGATTACACCAGACTGACCGGAGAAGTTCGGAACAACTCTCATCCTATTTTTTTTTCATCCATTTATATGACCTGATACCATGGATCGCCTCGATCGTTTTATTGCCATAAAAATTCATGAGTTCTCCTAATATAAAAAAATCAAATGCACTGAAATATCTGAATATGGCCTTTCTTATCTTTCCTGCATATTCAAACTCTGTCAGAAGGTATTGTTTGATTAAAGGGACGTAATAATGTTCCGTTTCATCAAATTTTTTATTTTCCTCTCTCAATGTAAGCACAGCCTGCGCAGCAAGCTCAGCGCTTCTCTGGGCATAATAAATACCTTCGCCTATAAGAGGATCAGCAAACCCGGCAGCATCTCCAACAATAACCAGGTTCCTGAATGCAGGATTTGGCAAATAACAGCCGTAAGGCAGGACATAACTGTTAATCCTCTCATCTCCGGCATTGCTTAAATCCATTCCATTCAGGAACTCTCTGAAGATAGATAAAACACTTTTTCCTGTATGCTGCTTCAGCCCGCATATTCCTGCTGTTACCGTATCTCTATTGGGAAATATCCATGCATAGCCATGATTCACATGACCGAAATAAAGTGCTGGGTGGTCGATCTGCCTGTTCAATCTGTCTCTGCTCATAATGACTTCATGAGCTGAAGCCACATTTTCTGTCCAGTCCTCTCTTCCAAACAGATCAACAGGAAAGCTTCTTCTTACCCTGCTGTTTATCCCGTCAGCGCCAATGATAACATCTGCCGTA
>CALZJD010000137.1 GCA_945787795.1 Thermodesulfovibrionia bacterium
AATTGACAGAAGTATATTTATGAATCCGGACAAAGGCAATGCACGTTTAATAGTCCCGATAACCCCTTATTCTGAAATAGTGAAAGGGTATCCCATTGATATGGTACTTTATGCAAATAATTATGATCGGATAGATGACGAGCATCCGATTATAGAGTTCTTCTCATCGAAAGACGAGGCCATTTCTTTATTCAGAAGCGGAGCCCGGTTTGCAAAGGGAACAACTGACGAAAAAGGCATAGTTCATACATATTTTGCCAATCCTTTTGGTGCACCTCAACGAAAAGAGGCTCATGAAGAAATTGCTGGCCGCTATTTCAATAAAATGTTTGACTCAGGAGTTAAAGTTGGTCAAATAAGGACACGTCTTGGGATTGAAGGCTATGAGCAGCGAGGGCCGCATGTGGCATCTAAGGAGCTGTTTAATATTATTCGGCAGTTGAGTCGATAATTTTAGCTATGTTCCCAATTGAAGCGACACTAAAAGACAAAAATATAACCCTTATTAGACCTCCGTATGTCAAGCGCAAAGATTACCTGGGACGGATTTCCGGAGGAAATTCGTCAATGCCTCAGCGATACGAGTGCAAATAGTATGCTCTGACTTAGTTTCAAAAACACTGGTTACAGGAACATGGCCTGCACCAAACACTTATAGAGGTTCACTAGCCAGTCTGCAGTGCAAAATGCAATTGCAGCCGACGACAGCAGAGGAGGAGTTACCCTTTATGCTCTGCGACCTGGAAATTAATTCGTGCCCTTGTGCCGTCCTAATCAAAGTGATTGGATACCGATTTTCACCGGTTCCAGTTATATCCGGGACCGGGTAAGGGGCAGAATATGACATGGACCATTTTCCGGCCCATGGTTTTAAACGTATCACCGTATATGTAATATCTGTAGGCCAGGCGTCCAATCAAAGCGGATGGGTGCAGGGCGTTTGATCCCTAATGCTCATCACGGTCTGTGCCGTATACACGTGGTTCGTTTGAAGCATTTAATCAGGCTCTGCCCACTGTTGCACCAGTTATGCGTTCGGCTCGCCCGGCCTGTATACTATTTCTTACTCAGAAACTTCTTTTCATCAAAAACCTCTTTGCGTTTCAGCATGTAGTACACGGCCCTGCCGATTTTATGGGCCATAATGGAAAGCGCTTTGGCCTTTCCGTGTTTTCTCTCAAGCTTTTCCTTGTACTTTTTGGCCTCTGGTATTTCTCTGAGCACCTTGCACATACTTTGTAGCCTATACCTGACTCGATGCTCTTTCATAAATTCATACTTCAATCGTTTTCCTTGGAAAATGTGGCCAAGGCTTTTTTTAAAATGTCTCTCTCTTCTTTTACTCTTTCCAGGTCCTTTCGCAGCTTTCTGATCTCAGCCTGTTCAGGCGATATTCTCCCTTTCCTTTTAAATGCTTTCTCACCTGATTTCAGATACTTCCCCTTCCATATGGAAAGCAGCGTTGGGTGGATATTTAACTCTTCTGCCACCTGACGCACTGTCATCTTCTTTTCTGTCACTAGTTGTACTGCATTAATCTTGAACTCTGGACTGAAATATCGATTTGTTTCCCCCATCTGCACACCTCCTTTTTAATACTACTAATTAATTGGAGTGTCCATCAATTCGGGGGATGTCCACCCTCTTATCAATAACTGGTAAGCTGCCCGAATATCATTGACTTATCTGTATTATCTTCGGCAAAGAGTCGCATCAAATATTGAAGATTGATATCAATTATTTATTTTTATCTGTCATTTATTTTTATCTTGACACCCACTAAATGATTACTCATACTATTGATGTATCGAACTTACTTTTAATTTTATCTACTTACTGCTAATGGGGGGGCGTATGCTTCTGGCACTACAGATAAAGCGCTACACGTTAAAAAATAAACTTTATCACATAAATAATGTGTTCATAATTCCAAAATCCTTTAATGAATAGAGGTGCTAAAATGAAAGGGAATAAAATGGTAGTTATTTCATTGATGCACTTGTCTCTTTTAATAGCTTTGTTTGGCAGTGTTAGTGTGGTATTCTCCGCAACTTACATTGTATATCTTCCAGATGAATCCCCCTGTGCTGAATCTGAGCCAAATGAAACTGAATATTACAAAACAACTATACAATCGGCAGTAACTGCTTCTGGAGCTGGAGATATAATAAAAGTCTGTCCAGGAACATATTATGAAAATGTGCATGCATTAAAGGGGCCATTTAAATGCGATATTTCAATAGAATCTTATTCGCAGAATCCTTCAGATACGATTGTGTACGCAGCAGATCCCGATATAAATACCTTTTATTTAGGGTGTATTGGTTCAGAATCGAGTAATGGGTCTCCTTCAGTCACTGGCTTCACCATAACTGGTGCGACTGGAGATTGTTCAAGTATATTTCCTTATGATGGTCAGCCTTGTGCCGGTATTCGAGTATTTTGCTCAACATGGGGTAAGGGTGGGATCATTAGTAATAATCATGTCACTGGCAATAATGTTGGGATTATTATAAAAGATACCATGCCAGAATGGGAATTCTTCTACTTAGTTGAAGCTAATTATATTTTTTCAAACAACAGCGTTGGCTTAAAGAGACATTATGGATGGGGTAACACTATTTACAATAATTATATATCAGAAAATCCCATAGGAATCCAATTGATAGAAACGAATGGTGATACTTTTGTAGGTAACACAATAATATCAAATGGCCTTGGTATAGAGGGAAATGATTATTTTTACCACAACAATATAATAGGAAATACTGTTCAGGCCCCGGATCTATGCTCAGCATACAACTCTTATCTTTTAGAAGGCAATTATTGGTCTGACTATACTGGGGATGATGACGGCAGCGGCACAGGTAAACATGCTATTGCGAGTGATAACATAGGCGACACATTAATCCCTCACCCATCTGATGCATGTTCTGGCAATTCTGACGAATATCCTTTAATGTATACCGATGCATGGTTCTGTTCAAATCTCCCTGTTATGATTGCAACAACATCGTTTTATACGTTGCAGGATGCCTATGATGCGGCAGTGAACGGGGACGCTATTCAAAGCCGGTCAATAATTCTTCCCAAAGATCTGAACACTGACCGAAATATATCCATAACGCTTAATGGTGGATTTAATTGTGACTATTCAAGCAATACAAACAGAACAACAATTTACGGTAACATAATGATTAGTGATGGATCAGTTACTATCCAGAGTGGAACGATAGAAATATTGTAAATAAATGGGAAACATTCATTTCAAGGGGCTTGGATTATTCTAAGTCCCTTTTTTTCTGCTTGCTTTCTAACGTTAATAAACGATTTTCAAATCCATACATGTTATTAGTATTGACTAGCCCTCCTGAAATGATACCAGATGAAATGTTAGAGTTTACAATAATCTGGAGGAGGGAAAATGAAGAAGAGATTCACGGAGGAGCAGATAATCAGGATAATGAAGGAGGCGGAGGCAACGGGGAATACTCGGGAGATCTGCCGTCAGCACAACATATCGGAGCAGACATTTTACCGGTGGCGAAACAAGTACGGTGGACTGGAAGTATCAGAAGCAAAAAGATTGAAGGAGTTGGAAAAAGAGAACTCAGATTTAAAGAAGCTGGTGGGCGAATTATCGCTGGACAACCGGATGCTGAAGGATGTTGTCGCAAAAAAGTGGTGAGCCTGGCTGAAAGGCGTCGGGTGGCAAATTACCTGCAGGCGGCATATGGAGTCAGTGAGCGTCGAACCTGTAAGGTGGTTTCAATAAACCGAGGCACAAAGCGTCGTCAGTCAGGCAATGATAAGAAAGCAGCTTTGATACAACGTATTCATGAACTATCGTATGAACATGACAGATATGGATACCGGAAGATATATGATTTGATGAAGGCCGATGGGTGGGCAGTGAGCCGTGAAACAGTGCGAATTATCAGGAAACGGGATGGACTCCAAGTGGCACAGAAACAGCGTAAACGCAGGCCTTTAGCGCAGAGCACAAAGAAGTGTTATATGTCAGAGTATCCGAATCATGTCTGGAGCTATGATCTGGTGCATGATACGACAGCAGATGGAAGGACTTTGAAATGTCTGACAATAATCGACGAGTACACACGGGAAGGTCTGGAGATATACAGTGCCAGATCAATAACATCAGGTGATATAATCCGAGTTCTTGAAGGATTGTTTATGAGGCATGGCAGTCCGGCATGTTTGAGAAGTGACAATGGTCCAGAGTTGGTAGCAAAGAAACTGAGGCAGTGGCTGAAAGACAAGGGAGTAGGAACGCATTACATTGATCCGGGAAGTCCATGGCAGAATGCATACAACGAATCATTTAACGGAATATTCCGGGACGGCTGTCTTGATCGTTGGATTTTCGCATCAGTCAGAGAGGCCAAAGCAGTGATTGCTCAGTGGCTTGATGAATACAACACAGTGAGGCCGCATGGATCACTAAGAGGGAAAACGCCTGCAGTATATGCAGAACAGGAGCGGCTTAACAGAGAGGTTGCCGCATGAAAATGCCTAACTTTGAAACTGGTATCGACATCTTGGGCCGGTCAGTATCATGATGAAATCCTTACCTCATCAACTGGTGGAGTTTCATTTATAACAGATATTTACACGCATTTCTGATCTGAGTCGATATCTGAGAATTACCGATAGGAACCTTCATGTTAGGGGATTTGTTACCTATAGCAAGGAATTATTATCACTAATCCCCTCTTATTGAGATTTCAGAGCATAATTCAAAAATCAAAATAACTTACAGTGGTCTTCGTTTTTTGAATTGTATTATATGCAATATAACATGATATTAATCATATACATCCTTTTCAATTAGACTTAACTTAATATATATAAGGAAGATGTCGATATAAAAAAGTGAGAAAGAAAGTGAGGCTAAAACTATGATGTGGCTCGTAGCTGGAATATTCCTTTTAGTGATGGTTAATATTATGATAGTGGCACTATTTGCCAGTGCAAAAGGAGAGGATAAATTAAGATTGACTTCACGTCAACGTTATCACGGCTGAATATTTTGCATATTTAAGGTATTGACATTTAGTTGTAATCCTCAGTCTATTAATCCCCCTGGCTAATTCATAATATCATACAATCCTCAACTCCAGAGTATGTACGGATCATTGTTAATTTAGTAAATCATCATTCGTTCAACTCTACCTAAATTTATATATTTATAGCTCCCCGACGATTTAACAATAATGAAACTTTGCCCTGAAGAGGAATAATAATCATATATGATGATGCGGGTGGAATGGTAGGTATTCCGTCTGCACGCACACAATACAATTAATGATGGTATCCAGACAGCTCCCAGACACCCGGAAACTGTTTACTTTCTGTATACAATCGGTCGTTGGATCATGGGGAATGCGGGTTGTGAATTTATATATTTCAAGGAGTTAAGAGAATGGTGCCGAAGGGGGGATTTGAACCCCCACAGGTTGCCCCACACGGCCCTCAACCGTGCGCGTCTACCAAGTTCCGCCACTTCGGCATTAGCTTGAACGATTGAACCGTTCGAACAGTTTGAACGTTTTACTGTTAACTGAGTATAGAGAACTTTACAAGGTTAAGCAGGACAGATGGGAACACTCCCAGGACAAGTACCATGGCCGATGTCAGCGCCAGGGCAAATGTCATTGAAGGTGATTTTGTTAGTATGACCGTCTTTTGCGGGTCATTCATATACATATACATCACAACCCTTAAGTAGAAGAAAGCGGAAATAACGCTGAAAATGACCGCGGTAATTGCAAGATAGGTATGCCCTGCATTTATGGCCTCCATGATTACATAAAACTTGCCTATAAATCCTGCTGTCGGCGGAATTCCTGTCAGCGAGAACATGAACACCAGCATAAGGGCTGCCGCTGCAGGATTGGATTTAGCAAGTCCTTTATAGTCCTCAAGGTCTTCTCCACGGAAGCCTTCACTTCTCAGCATAATGACAATGGCAAAGGCCCCCATGTTCATAAACATGTAGATCATTAAATAATTGACACTGCTGGTAAGCCCGTCAATTGTTCCGGCTATAATGCCGAGCAAAATATATCGTCAATTGTTCCGGCTATAATGCCGAGCAAAATATATCCGGCATGGGCAACTGAACTGTACGCAAGCATTCTCTTAATATTGGTCTGTGCAAGGGCTAATATGCTTCCCACTGCCATGGTAAGTATGGACAAAGGGACAAGTATGCTGGTCCACATGACTTGCATTTCTCCAAAGGCATTAAACAGTACTCTTCCAAGCACGGCAAAGCCTGCTGCCTTTGGTCCTACTGACATAAATGCCGTGATCGATGTGGGCGCTCCTTCATAAACATCAGGTGCCCACATATGAAACGGGACCAGCGCTACCTTAAAACCAAAAGCAACGATAAGGAACACAACCGCAAGATACATGATTGAATTGTCAGCAATGCTTAATGCAGATACCAGCCCTGCGATATCCTGGATATTAGTTGTTCCTGTCATACCGAATGTCAGGGAAATGCCGTAGAGCAGAAAGGCCGATGAAAATGCTCCCAGAAAGAAATACTTCAGGGCAGCTTCATTTGACCTGCGCTGATTTCTCATCAGTCCTGCAAGGATATAGGTTGAAAGGGCCATCAGCTCAAGCCCCAGATAAAGCACGATTAAATCTGCTGCCGAGGCCATGATCATCATGCCTGAAGTTGCAAACATGAGGAGCGCATAATATTCCCCGAAAGAGGCCTTCTCTATTTTCATATATTTAGTTGAGATACAGATCGTAAGGATTACATTGATGTAAAATATAATCTTGAAAAAATTTGCATACCCGTCAAGGACAAACATGCTGGTAAATATGCTCTGTGTCTCATTAAAGGCATAAAGCCGGTATGTGGCAAAGATGGCCACTATCGTGCCTATAATTCCTACAAAAGCTATGGCCTCTTTCTTTTTCACAACAAGATCCAGCAGGAGCAGAATCAGACCCGCACATATCATGGTAATTTCTGCTGTCATCGGCCTTATATCTATTAAACTTAATCCGGCTCCAAAATCCATTAGAATAGCTCCATAATATTTTTAACCAGCATGTTTTCATACTCAGCATATGATGTAGTCATGTTCAGGTTTTCAATAAGGTTCTCAACAGAGGCATGCATATAACTGAGAAAGGTATCAGGA
>CALZJD010000138.1 GCA_945787795.1 Thermodesulfovibrionia bacterium
GCAAAACTCTTTTGCCTCTGCAATGGCTTTTTTGGACCAGACCCCTGTATTAATATAGTCAGCGGTTATTTTTCCTTTTAATAAGTTCATCGGTACCATGGCAAACTGACTGGATGCCCCTCCCTGGAGAAAGAGCACTTTATAGGTATCCGGTAGTGACATGAGCTCCCTGAGATCAGCTTCAGCCTGTTCAGCGATAGATACAAATTCCTTCCCTCTATGGCTCATCTCCATCACTGACATTCCGCTGCCATTCCAATCTGTCATCTCTTCAGCAGCCTGTTTCATCACTTCTTCAGGAAGCATTGCAGGACCGGCACTAAAATTATATATTCTGGACATTCTTCTTGAAATTCTCCCTGCTCCTGACATTAATATTCATAAATCTCTGTACAGAACATGTGTGAAAATTATGACTACATGTTAATAATTTTTTTATCACCATATCAGGACTTTCATGAAATATACTGTTTAGAGTAATCTTACTAACAGACTGTCAATTAATATGGAGACAATGTTTCCGATAACTTATATGATTTATCTATAAATTATGAACAGGAAATATTGGAAATCCGGAAAGCAGCATAGATAAATTTCCAACTTTGAAGACTATCATTTCAACTGCGATTTGTCAAGTGTGCCCCTCTTTATATGCACACATTATCAACCTGAAAATAGTGTTTAGTTTCAGTCATGTTTCCCAGTTAACCACACCTTAAACATTCCTATTGCTTTTATTATTCTTTTATTTAAATATAAATACTAAAAAGAAGAGAGTAAACGTCATGACAGACAAATCCCAAAAAGCTATTGAAAATATGTTTAAAGTAAATATGGGAATAAAGAAAACAGAACGGGTTCTTATTTTTACAGATGGATTTAACAGCGGTATAAAAAAAACAGGTAAAAGGATATATAACACAGGTAAAAAATACACTGATTACGTCCAGTATATAGAGTCCAATCCTACAGAATGTCACGGAACAGAACCTCCTGAAGACCTATGGGAAGCGGCTTTTGGCTCTCATACAGTTAATGAATTAAAGAAACAGAAACTATTTCAGCCACTCTTATTAAAAAAAATAGGAGAAAAAAAATTAACAGAAGTAGAGAATATTATTATAAGTAATAAAAAAGATGCGGTTGCTGCTGTCATTGCCCTGTCTTATTATTCAACAAGCCATACAAGGTTTCGCGATATGCTCAATAAAATTTGCAGAACAAGATATGCCAGTATGCCGTTATTTGACGAAAAAATGCTGAGCGGGGCAATGACCGTTGATTGGAAGAACATGCATGAAAGGACCAAAGACATAGCCAGGATTGTAAACAGAAATGAAAGCATTGACATAGATTGTCCAAACGGCACGGCCATATCGTTTTCCATACAAGGGAGAAAAGCCCTTGCTGATACAGGAATAATTACAAAACCCGGTCAGTTCAGTAACCTGCCGGCAGGTGAAGTCTATCTGGCGCCTGTGGAAGGTACGGCCAACGGACAGCTTGTCCTTGACTGGGCACCTACGCGCAAACTCAAAAGCCCTGTTACAGCATATGTGGAACAAGGAATGGTCCGGAAACTTGAAGGAAAGGAAGAGTATGTGAAAGTCCTTGAAGACAAACTGAACGAGAAAAAGGAGAATAGAAATATCGCTGAACTTGGTATTGGCACGAATGACAAGGCAAAACGGCCTGATAATATTCTTGAATCCGAGAAGATCCTGGGCACCATACATATGGCCTTTGGTGATAACAGTTCATTTGGAGGAAAGGTGAGCACCTCATTTCATCAGGACTATGTTTTTTTTGGTCCAACGGTCACGTTGATTTCTAAAAAAGGGAATAAGAGAATTTTGCTTCAAAAAGGCAGACTGCACCTGAAATGAGCGATAATCTCATGTTATGTGTCTTTATTGAGAAACAAGCCTCTTGATCAGCGTTTTATTGTTTATAAACAATAACTTATGTGAATTTCACCTGCAATTCATGTACAGCACAGTACTCCAACCTTCCTGCCGCATTGTAGTTACTTTTTTTTCTTCACTGGTTTTTACAAAACAGTTACCTGTATTGAAGAAGTTTAACATGATAATGTTGGTTTTCAGTCCATAAAACCTTATTTTTATCGTTTAAAATTAATATATTAACGTATTATAATCCAGGTAAAAATTGATTTGTAACGATTTTTCTAAAGCCGGAGAAAATAAAGCTTGCTATGACAAATAAGATAATATATAATAACTCACTCTTCTTCCGGGAAGGTTATCAACAGCTTATAAACAATTGTTAGTAACTATAGGTATTATCACTCTTATATCATATGTATTGTATAGAAAAAAGCCATGAATATTGAAGAAGCCTGGACAAGTACTATCGAAGCAATAGGCTCGAAAGTTGGCAACCAGACATTTGATTTATGGTTCAAACCCCTTAAACTGCTTCAACTGAAAAACGGACAGGTCACGGTTGAAGTACCCAATAAGTTTTTCAGGGAATGGATCGAAGACCATTATCCAGGCCTCATATCTGAAACGATCAGAGAGTTTTTAAATGAGGATGTATCGGTCAAATTCAATGTAGTAGATAAAAAAAATGACCCGGCCATCAGGAAAATTGAAAACCGGCAGGAAGACCGGAGGGCAAAACTTGCAAGCCGGGGTATCTTTCTGAACCCGAAATTCACGTTTGATATTTTTGTTGTGGGAGCCAGCAATCAGTTTGCTCATGCCGCATCAAGGGCAATTGCTGATGCACCCGGGAAAGCATATAATCCGCTGTTTATTTATGGAGGGGTTGGCCTGGGCAAGACACACCTGATGAACGCTATCGGAAATACAATAATTGACAAAAACGCCAATGTTCACCAATGAATTTGTCTATTCCATGCGTAATGACAAGATGGTCGAATTTAAATCCAAGTACAGAAATCTGGATGTGCTCATCATTGATGATATACAGTTTATTGCAGGTAAAAGCGGGACGCAGGAAGAGCTGTTCCATACATTCAATGCCCTGTATGACACACATAAACAGATTGTGTTTTCCAGTGACAGACCTCCAAAAGATATATCACCCATAACAGAAAGGCTGCGGTCAAGGTTCGGGATGGGTCTCATAGCTGATATCCAGATACCGGATGTAGAAACAAAGATGGCCATACTGGGGAAGAAGTCTGAAATGGAGCACATTGAGCTGCCCGAAGATGTGAGCTTTTTTCTTGCCAGCAAGGTCAAATCCAATATCAGAGATCTGGAGGCCTGTATGATCAGACTTGGTGCGCACTCATCTCTCACAGGCCAGGCCATAACGATAGAGATGGCAAAGAATGTCCTGAAGGACCTTATTCATGATGAGGAAAAGGCGCTCACTGTTGAATATATCCAGAAAATGGTATGTGAATATTTCAGACTGAAGGTGCAGGATATTAAAGCAAAGAAAAGAACGCGTGATATTGCATTTCCAAGACAGGTGGCCATGTATT
Organism: Thermodesulfovibrionia bacterium; assembly: GCA_945787795.1. Taxonomy (GTDB): domain Bacteria; phylum Nitrospirota; class Thermodesulfovibrionia; order UBA6902; family UBA6902; genus CALZJD01. The sequence goes on from CALZJD010000138.1 coordinate 3,482, forward strand.
TAAGTAAAGCCCTTACAGACTCTTCGCTTAGTGAGATAGGGAAAAATTTTGGAGGCAAAGACCACTCAACTGTTATCCATGCCTGTAAGCTGATCGAAGAACGAAGAAAAAATGATGAGGAATTTGCCAAAAAAATTGATTATCTGATAAAGAAGATTAAAAGCTATTAAAGGATGAGGTTTAATGAACATTAGACCAGGAGGACATGATGAAGCTGAAGATTCAGAAGGAAGAAATACAGAATGCGCTACAAGGCGTGCAGGGAATTGTTGACAAGAAAACCACTATGCCCATACTCAGCCATTTCCTGCTGAAGGTGAAAAAGACGGCATCTCTTATGGCGACTGATCTTGATATTGCACTCAAGGGCCCCCTGAAAGCAGAGATCATGGATAAGGGAAGTCTTTGCATACCGGCAAAGAAACTGTTTGAGATTGCCAGGGAAGTAGACGGTGAGATATTGCTGGAGTCACAGGACAATAACTGGATCAAAGTGTCTTCAGGAAAGAGCACGTTTAAATTAATGGGGCTTCCGGAAGAAGAATTCCCCTCATTGCCTGAAATCAGCAAGTCAGATGAGGTAACGATCAAGGCCAATGCCCTGAAACATATGATAGAGAAAACTATTTATGCTACAGGAGAAAGTGATACCCGCTATACACTGAACGGATTACTTATGCATTTCATCCCCAGGAAGAACAATATTGAACTCAAAGTGGTAGGTACGGACGGCCACAGGCTTTCTCTCATATCCGCCAAGATTGAGGGTCAAATAGGGGAAGAGAAAAAACTGATTCTCCCCAAAAAGGCCGCAATGGAGCTGAAGAAACTTGCAGAAGGCAGGGATGATAATATTACCATCTATATAGATAAAAACCATCTGTTCTTCAGTATGGATGATACTGTCCTGACCTCCAGACTGATAGAAGGTACCTATCCTAACTATGAACAGGTCATTCCAAAGGACAATGAAAAAGAGATCCTGGTTGACAAACTGTCTTTTCTGAAGGCCCTGAGAAGGACGTCAATAATGAGCAAGGAACGGACCAATGCCATCAGGTTGGACCTTGAAGATGAAAAAATAACCCTCATCTCGATGAACCCTGATATAGGAGAGGCAAGAGAAGAGGTTGCCGCGCAGTATAAGGGGGAACAGTTAACCATAGGCTACAATGCGCGGTATCTGATAGACATTCTCCAGGCCATGGATGGTGAAGAAGTGGTTATCAAGCTTCAGGAGCCCTTAAGTCCTACCCTGTTAATGGAATCCGGAAATAAAGGCTATACATGTGTAGTCATGCCGATGAGAACATAATCAATAGGAATTAATAATAGGAAGTGAGAAGTAGTGTCTTTATGTCTATGTTCCCACTTCATAGTTCTTACTTATAGAAAGAGGAATTGAATGCCAAAGATATTAAATACAAAAAAAGAAGAGTATGGTGCCGGAGACATCAAGGTACTTAAAGGTCTTGAAGGTGTACGAAAAAGGCCTGCCATGTACATCGGGAACACCAGCTTTGAAGGACTGCACCATCTTGTGTATGAAGTTATAGATAACAGTGTTGATGAAGCCCTTGCAGGGTTTTGTGACAAAATAGACGTTACGATCCATACAGAGGGAAGCGTAACAGTTATTGATAATGGACGGGGCATCCCCACCGGGCCGCATCCAGGGGACGCCAAAAAGAGGACAGCCGCAGAGATAGCAATGACAGAGCTTCATGCCGGCGGCAAGTTCGAGAGCAAGGCATACACCATATCCGGCGGACTGCATGGAGTCGGCGTATCGGTGGTCAACGCGCTGTCGGAATGGCTTGACCTTGAAGTAAAGCAGAATGGGAATGTCTTTGAGCAGCACTATAAACAGGGCTTTCCAACCGGGCCGCTTAAGAAAGTCGGAAATACAAACAGACGCGGTACAAAAATCACCTTCAAACCAGACACCGAGGTCTTTGATACCGTAGAGTTTAACTATGATACCCTGGCCCACAGGTTCAGGGAGCTTGCCTTTCTCAACAAGGGGCTCAGTATATCCATTGCTGATGAAGGAAGCAACAAAAAAGAGACGTTTATGTATGAGGGCGGTATCGTATCATTTGTCGAGCATCTGAACAAAAGTAAGACGACACTGCATCCGAAACCGATTTATATATTTAAGGAAAAAGACAACGTCACTGTTGAGGTGGCGATACAGTACAATGACAGTTACGCCGAGACGCTCCACTCCTTTGCAAATAATATCAATACCAAGGAGGGCGGAAGCCACCTTGCAGGCTTTAAGGGTGCGCTTACAAGGACAACGAACAGCTATGCCGTGTCATCAGGCCTGTTGAAAAATGCGAAGGATTCTGTCAGCGGTGACGATATAAGAGAAGGACTCACCGCGATAGTCAGTGTCAAACTGCCGCATCCGCAGTTTGAAGGACAGACCAAGACCAAACTCGGCAACAGTGAAATAAAGGGAATAGTCGAATCTACGGTCAATGATATCCTCGGCAATTACTTTGAAACAAACCCAACGGTCGTCAAAAAGATCGTTGAAAAGGCCCTTCAGGCTTCCCGGGCAAGGGAGGCGGCCAGAAAGGCAAGGGAGCTAACAAGAAGAAAAGGGGCCCTTGAAGATTCCGGTCTGCCGGGCAAGCTGGCTGACTGTGCTGAAAAAGATCCCAGCCTGAGCGAAATCTTTATCGTTGAGGGTGACTCAGCCGGCGGTTCTGCAAAGCAGGGCAGGGACAGGCATACCCAGGCCATCCTCCCCCTGAAAGGAAAGATACTCAATGTTGAAAAGGCCCGCTTTGACAAGATGCTCAGTTCGGAAGAAATCAGAATCCTGATAACAGCCCTGGGTATGGGAATCGGTTCGGATGATTTTGATATTGAGAAAGCACGGTATCACAAAGTAGTGATTATGACTGACGCTGATGTTGACGGCGCCCATATACGGACCCTGCTGCTTACGTTCTTTTTCAGGCAGATGCCAGAAATGATCGAGAAGGGATATCTCTATATTGCCCAGCCCCCTCTGTTCAGGGTCAAGAAGGGGAAATCTGAAAAGTATATTCAGAGCGAGGGCCAGCTTTTGAGATGGCGGTGGATGACATTGTCATTCGAAACGGTAAAAAACTTACAGGCAAGGATATTATTCCGCATATTAAAAATCTGTCCAAATTTGAAAAATTGCTTGAGTGGTTTTCCATAAGAAAAAAAGATACAGCCCTGATCAAGTCGCTATTGCATTTTGATCTGGACAAAGACCTGTTAAAGGACAAAAAGGAAACCAGCGCCCTGGTCAAGAAACTAAAAAAAGAGTTCTCAGGCCTGACTGATGAAATCAAAAAAGATGATGAGCATCAGGCATTCAGAATAAAACTGAAACGAGACGGTTTGGAGCTTACCATTGATGATGAATTTTTTGGGTCACCGGAATTCAGGGAGCTTAAAAACCTGTTTAACGAACTAAGGGGCCTGGGTCATCCACCCTATAATATTGATTACAACAAAGAGAAACATGAGTTTGGAAGTTCCAGGGAGCTCTTTGACTTTATTCTATCGATTGCCAAAAAAGGGATAAACATTCAGCGGTACAAAGGACTGGGAGAGATGAACCCCCAGCAGCTCTGGGACACGACCATGAGTCCCGACGTAAGAACGCTGCTGCAGGTAACGGTTGAGGACTCGATCAAGGCCGAGGAGATCTTCAGCACTCTGATGGGTGACCAGGTTGAGCCGAGGAAAGAGTTCATTGCGACCCATGCGTTAGAGGTAAGAAATCTGGATATTTGATGAGATCTTTTCAAAAATATTTTCAGATATGATTGAATTGCAGGGGCGGGTTTAAAACCTGCCCTTTTCTGTTTTATTATGTTCAAGGCATTATTTGAACCCTTGTTATTGACGTAAAAAATATTCAGTATAATTAACGATCTTTTCCGTGGAAACGGGAATCCAGTTTGTATATATTAATCGGAAGTTACAAATTTAAAGTCTCATCTTGTTATCTTAAGAAAAGGGGACATGGTGAAAAGAAAAAAAGACACGCTTTCTAAAGCAGGCCCCGTAGATGCAGTCTATTCAGGAATAAAGAAGATATTAGAAAAAGCACGGAGCACTGCTTACCGGGCAGTAAACTTCGCCATGGTCCAGGCCTACTGGAATATTGGGAGGGTGATTGTTGAAGACGAACAGAAGGGAAAGGCAAAAGCGGATTATGGCAAAAAAACTGATTAAAGAACTTTCAAAAAGGTTGAAGGCGGATTTTGGGAAGGGATTTGACCCTTCAAACCTCTGGCATATGCGCTCTTTTTTTCTTGCGTTTCCAATTCTCGACGCAGTGCGTCGAGAATTGACGTGGACACATTACCGGCTTTTATTAAAAGTAGAGAATTATAATTCCCGCAGTTTTTATCTGAATGAGGCAGCGGAGGCAAACTGGAGCACACATCAGTTGGAAAGGCAAATTAATTCATTCTTCGGAGGAGGAGTTGAAGAAGGAGTTGGAGAGGGAGAGGAGGTTAATAGAGATTGAGAAGAAATTGGTGGTTTGTGGGTGAGAAACTCAAACTGAGAAACGAGCTAACGTACCCTTCGTAAATTATCAAATAACCATGAAATGCACTTAGTGAGATATGGATAACAAAGACATCAATAATATTGACCACGACCCCAGGTTCATTCGTGGTATATTTAATTATTGCGATCGTTGGTGTGAACGCTGCGCATTTACTTCTCGCTGCCGTAGTTATGTTATGACAAAGGAGATTGAAAAAAAATCTGCAGACCGGGATCGCAGCAACATGCTGTTCTGGGAGGGAATTGAGGATATATTCGAGCAGACAAACATGATGATAACAGAAATGGCCGAAGAGAGAGGAATTGAATTAGATTGGGACGAGAGTGATACAAATTCCGCAGGGCTTCACAATCAAATTGATAATGCAATAAATCACCGCCTCTCACTAGATGCCCGTCAATATGCGATTAAAGTTGAGGCATGGTTTGGCAGGGTCACATTGAAGATCGATCTTGCGCCTATTGAAGATAATAAGGCGCAGGAAGCTGTTGAAGTAATTCGCTGGTATCAGCATTTGATTTATACAAAGATCGCGAGGGCTGTATCAGGAGATGAAGACATTGAAGATGATGTAATAGCCGATGTAGCCCAAAAGGAGGCAGATGGTTCAGCAAAAATAGCATTGACGGGAATTGACCGCTCTATCGGAGCATGGGGGCGTTTGCGGGACTATATCTCTGAGAACAGTGATAGTATCATGGATATCCTTTTTATCCTTGAACAGCTTCGAAGGAAAACAGAAAAGGCCTTTCCTCATGCGAGAAGTTTTATCAGGCCCGGGTTTGATACGATGAACTGAAAAGAGTAAAGCATCCATTCTTTTTTCAAATGGATTTTCATACCAATTACTTAATTTCCATTAAATGTAGCATTTCCAATGATGGGCAAAATCATCAGGCACTAAAAAGTTATCGAGGTTCGCTCGATAGCTTTATGGAATGAATCTACTATCCAAAAGTGAATGATTCTTAAATACCTCTGATTTTGAAGATACTGCCATCTTATCAAGTATTGCTAATTTCTTGAATTTCAACCATTCATCTTTATTATCAATACGCCATCATTTCATAGTGAGCTAAAGATTGTAATTGTTAATCAATGAAAATTCTGATGTGAAATAGCAAGTTATGCTAAACTGAATACATCTTAATAAGGGGGGGATATTATGAAAATCTTAAAAGCATTCTCCATAATAATATTCATATTATTGCTTGCTTATGGATGTGGTAACAGTGGAGTAAACAGCGACGATTTAACGGCCGAAGACTACTTCAACAGAGGAAATGTTCACAGAAATAATGGAGAGCATACTGAGGCAATAGAAGACTATACAAAATCAATAGAACTTAATACAGATCCTGCAGCTTATAACAATCGAGGTCTGTCATATGCAGAACTGGGGTTATATGATGAAGCTCTGCAAGATTATACTAAAGCAATTGAACTTAATCCAAATAAGCCTTTGTATTACGACAACCGAGGACGTCTTTATAGATTTTTGGAGCAATATAATAATGCTCTTCAGGATTACAATAAAGCGATACAACTAAATCCAGATTGGCCTGTCCCTTATAATAATCGAGGAAATATTTATAAAGAACTTGAGCAATATGAGGAAGCCCTTCAAGATTACAATATAGCTATACAGCTAAATCCCAGCAAGCCTTTGTATTACGACAACCGAGGACGTATTTATAGAATGTTGGATCAATATGATGAAGCTCTTCAAGATTACAATAAAGCTATACAATTAGACCCCACTGCACCTAAATATTATAATAATCGATCATACGCTTACATAGGATTAAATGAATTAGACCTTGCATTGGATTCTGTAAATCACGCCTTAAGTCTAGAACCAAAAGCTATATATTACGACACTCGAGGAGATGTTTATAAAGCCATGGGTAATACTGCCTTGATGTGTCAGGACTATACAACTGCATGTAATTCAGGTTCAGAGATATCATGCACTAAGAAAACGACAGAGATGTGTGATATGATCCCTGTCGGTTCTACGATTACAATAACTGGTCCTACTTTAATTACAGATAACAGCTCATCAACATCTACTGACAGTGTTTTTTTTAACATAATTGTTAAAAACCAAAACGGTGATCCTCTGAATGATGTAATAATTTTAATTTCCTACCCTTGGGCAGTGCCAGCCCCGGCCAATCTAATACAATTCTATGATGGTGATACACCAAAGGTTTCACCTATGTCGGTAACAACTGATTCCAATGGAACGTATCTTTTGAGAATGGATTATGTTAGAGGGGGTGGCGTTGATTATGCAGGAACACTAGAGGTCAGTTCTGGTTCTGTTATTGGAACTGCTGAGTTTTCAGTTAGCTCAGAAAGCGGTTCCCAGACTAAGAAATAATATGATGCAATCCTAGAAATTATTCTATATTAGCATTGTTAATAACAGATATATATAACACTCCTGAAAGCATCCTTCATTATGAACATATCATGATGTAATACTCACCTTCAGGATTTTTCCGAATCATTGATAAATATGAATTATCAACGATCTTAAAACCTCTCACACTTTGAATAGTTGTCGGTAGAGTCAACAATATTCAGACTTTCCCAATTTTACTAATAACTCTAAACAATACATTAAGTCTATATAAATTCATTCATTGATAATGGGTGGCAGAGGGCTGGATTGAAGGCGTAATCCTTGTCCGCTGCCGGGGCTTTTTTAACATTGAAGCAAGTGTCATTCGGGCGTCTTTTATCAAGTTTCCCTTTTCCTTTATTTCCAGCATCTTAGGCCTTAATTAAATGTACGAAATCAGGTGCTATTTATATGTGAAAATGTTATAATTTTAGGTCGTTAAACTTTACATTACCTGCTACAGAAAATATATAAATACTTATTTAGATTTAAGGAGTTGAGATGGCAAGACTGGCAATAAATATTGAAGAAGAAATGAAGACCTCGTACCTTGATTATGCGATGAGCGTAATCGTGGGCAGGGCATTGCCCGATGTAAGGGACGGGCTCAAACCTGTCCAGCGACGGATACTCTATGCAATGCTCAGAGAAGGGTTGACTCCGGGGAAAAAATATTCAAAAAGCGCCGGTGTAGTCGGTGAAGTGCTTAAGAAATATCACCCCCACGGTGATTCTGCTGTGTACGATGCGATGGTAAGGCTTGCACAGGACTTTAACCTGCGCTATATGCTTGTTGACGGACAGGGCAACTTCGGGTCCATAGACGGTGACCCGGCAGCTGCCTACCGTTATACTGAAGCGCGCATGACCAGGGTTGCGGAAGAATTGCTCCAGGATATTGATAAGGAAACGGTGGACTTTTCGCCAAACTTTGATGAGACTACACTGGAGCCGATAGTGCTGCCCGCAAAAGTACCCAACCTGCTCATTAACGGATCATCAGGGATCGCTGTTGGTATGGCGACGAACATACCGCCTCATAATCTGGGAGAAGTTGTTGACGGTCTCCTGATGATGATTGATGAGCCTGAGGTCACGATCAAACAACTTATGAAGAAGATCAAGGGACCGGACTTTCCCACGGGCGGTACTATCCATGGGAAAGCAGGAATCCATAATGGCTATACCACGGGCAGGGGCATTGTGCGAATGAGGGCCAAGGTTGATATTGAAGAGCATAAAAAAGGCCAGCGTATCGTCATAACAGAACTGCCTTATCAGGTGAACAAGGCCAGACTTATAGAGAAAATTGCCGAGCTTGTGAGACATAAAAAAATCGAGGGACTTTCCGATCTCAGGGATGAATCTGACAGACACGGCATACGGGTGGTGATGGAATTAAAGCGGGGTGAGATACCCCAGGTGATTATCAACCAGCTTTACAAGCACACTCCCATGGAATCCACTTTTGGCATAAATATGCTTGCCATTGTCAATGGTCAGCCAAAGGTCCTGAACCACATACTGGAAGGTCTTAAAATCGCTCTTGATAACCTTGACAGGATCATCAAGCTTATCCGCGGATCAAAGACGCCGGAAGAGGCACTGAACGGTTTGATAGGCAAATTCTCTCTTACAGAGATCCAGGCAAAGGCCATTCTCGAGATGAGACTGCAGAGACTTACCGGGCTTGAACGGGACAAGATAATCCAGGATTACAAGGATATAGTAAAGGAAATAAAAAGGCTTAAGAAAATACTCTCAAGTTCCGCACTGGTGGACGATATCATCAAAGAGGAACTGGCTGAGATCAGGAAGAAATATGCTGACAAAAGGCGTACTGAAATTACTATTGAGGCCGAAGAGATTACCATAGAAGACCTGATCCAGGAAGAGGAGATGGTCGTAACCATATCCCATAATGGCTTTATTAAGAGAAATGCCTTGGATCTTTACAGAAGCCAGAGAAGGGGCGGCAAGGGATCTATGGGTATGGAGACCAGGGAAGAAGATTTTGTTGAAACCCTGTTTACCGCCTCAACCCATGAAACAGTCCTGTTCTTCAGTAATCTGGGAAGGATTTACTGGCTTAAGATTTATCAGATACCTGAAATGGGCAGGGCAGCAAAGGGCAAGGCCATGGTTAATATGCTGAATATTTCCCAGCGCGAAAGAATCACCGCTGTTTTTTCGATTAAAGAGTTTAAAGATGACCAGTTTCTTTTTATGGCCACTAAAAACGGCGTTGTCAAGAAAACTGCGCTGGCCGCATACAGCCACCCCCGGTCAACAGGTATTAATGCTATCAAACTGGAAGACGGGGATGAACTCATCGGGGTGCGGTTGACTGATGGCAAGAAAGACATTAACCTGAGCACACGGAACGGTTCATCCATCAGGTTTAATGAAAGCAATGCACGGGCAATGGGACGTGTGGCAAAGGGAGTCCGCGGAATAAGACTGAAAGAGGGCGATGAAGTTGTCTCGGTAGATGTACTGGATGACGAAACGACGCTTCTCACTGTGACAGAAAAGGGGTATGGAAAGAGAACAAAGGCTTCTGAATACCGCCTTCAGAGCAGAGGCGGCAAAGGAGTATTCACAATAAAAGTAACTCCCAAAAACGGTAAAGTCGTCGGGGTGCTTCAGGTAACAAAAGATGATGAGATAATCATCATTGCAAGCAGCGGTAAGACAATACGTACAAAGGCAAAAAACATTTCCCTGATCGGAAGGGCCACCCAGGGGGTAAGGCTGATAGATCTTGCAGCAAAAGATAAAGTTGTCAGTGTTGCCCGTGTTGTTGATAAAGATGACGAGAACGGTGTGAGCGGAGACCTGTTTAAAGAAGAACAGGGATAGCGTATACTATACGTATCAGATGTGAACAATATGTTCAGATTATATGCGTGCATGCTGTATCTATATGTATACGAGGAGGCTTCATGGATGAGCTGGTGAATGATCCTGATGATCCGATTGTGGATGAAAAAGATGTTCCCTCCTTTCATCTTATCGAAAAACAGATTAAAGAACTGGACAATACGATCATTATTTACCGTATATTCTATTTCTTCAGTTCCCGGACCTACAGGTTTCAGCTGATTAAAAAAAATAAAATGTGCATGATTGATCTGCCCCGTGGTATTTTAGAAGACCTCGGCCGGGACGGTACGTCGTCTGAGCTTGATATTCTTGAGGTTATAACATCGAACATCGAAAATGAAGACTGCTGGAAAGAATTTCAACATTGACAGGTCTGCATAGCTCCCCTTAGGATCAGCTGAAACATCTCTCCCTGGCATCTCCGTGTTTATTTAAGACATGTATATATGAATCCGACTATATAATTGACCTTGTATTTTATAAACATTTATAATGACTGGTAGACCAAATATGAAATTTACCCTATGCCTGTAAAAAAAAGAATAGCAAAAAAAGAACTGACTGTGTATCCGGTGCTCCTTGCAGGAGGGTCCGGGTCCAGACTGTGGCCCATTTCAAGGGAGCTGTTTCCGAAACAGCTTGTCAATCTTGTTGGTGATGATTCGTTAATTCAGAACACAATCAAGCGACTGTCTCCTGTTCTGAAGGCTGATGATGTGCGGATTGTCTGCGGAGAAGACCATTTTTTTGAAATTGGGCGTCACCTTGAAGAGATGCAGATCACGGCTGAAGGGAAAGTAATCAGTGAGCCCTGCGGACGCAATACAGCCCCTGCTATTTTACTTGCTGTTCTTGAAATACTTAAAAAGGAAAAAGATGCGGTAATTGTAATCTTCCCCTCTGACCATGTTATTAGCGATGTTGGTGCATTTCAAAAAAACCTCAAGACGTGCATTGATCTTGCTCGTGAGAACCATATTGTTACATTCGGGATCAAGCCGGATTACCCGGAGACAGGTTATGGTTATATTGAAGGCGCAAAGAAAATTAAGGGCGGGGCGCTTTCCATCAAGAGGTTTGTGGAAAAACCGGATGAGAAGACAGCCAGGAAATATCTCAAAGCAGGAAATTTTTTCTGGAACAGCGGGATGTTTGCCTTTAAGGCCTCAGTGCTGCTTAAAGAATATAAAACCCATGAGCCGGACATGCTCAAGAAACTTCAAAAAATGGTATCAAGGGAAAAGATCACTTTGGAAGCCTATCAGAAGCTTCCTGATACATCCTTTGATTATGCAATAATGGAGAAAACAAAAAAGGGCGTTGTCCTGCCTGTTGATTTCGGCTGGAGCGACATAGGTTCCTGGAAATCACTATATGACTTTCTCCCAAAGGAAGATGATGACAATGTGACGGAAGGGGATGTCATTCTTCAAAACACCAAAGGGTGCTTTATCAGGGGGGATAACCGGCTTGTTGTTGCCAATGATCTTGAGAATATTGTGATCGTGGAAACTCCGGACACGGTGTTTGTGTCAGACCTGGCGACAAGCAAGAATGTTAAGACTATTGTTCAGGACCTGAAAAAGCAGGGAAGGAACGAATATAAATCACACCTGACTGTATACCGTCCATGGGGTACCTATACCATTCTTGAAGAAAACAGCAGCAGTAAAATTAAACGTATCGTGGTGTATCCCGGGGCAAAGCTCTCATTACAGATGCACTATCACAGAAGCGAACACTGGATCGTTGCCCAGGGCACAGCAAAAATAACCAATGGTGACCAGGTGATCATACTGAAAGAAAACGAGTCGACCTTTGTACCCAAGGCAAACCGTCACCGCCTTGAAAA
>CALZJD010000139.1 GCA_945787795.1 Thermodesulfovibrionia bacterium
AACAGAAGGAGTACCGGTTTGATCAGATGACGCTCGTTCTCCAGGAAATCAAGGAAAGCTATCCTTTGAGCGACACAGTCATCATTATTCCGGACAAGGATGTTGTATACGATACGATTATTCAGGCAATGGATGCCGCTCGTTATTCACAAAGCAGTTCTGCATTATTCCCCAATGTGGTCCTGTCAGGAAGGATGGGATAGGAGAAAGCTCAATGGCACTTGGAAAAAAGAAAAAACACGGGAGACAGTTTGCAGCACCAAAGCTGCAGATCACGGCCATGATGGACATGTTTACCATCGTATTAATATTTTTACTTTTTTCGTTCTCTGACAAGCCTGAGACAATGAATATAGACAGGGAGCTGGACCTGCCTCAGTCAACCGCTAAGATGGATTATAACGATACGATCAAAATGGTGTTGTCTCGTGAGAATCTGAAACTGAATGACACGGTAGTTGCAGAGCTTGAGAATGGCAAGATAACAGGGCTCAAGGCGGACAGACTGAAAGATTCTGATCTGTTCAGGAAATTAAGTTTCTACCGGGAGGAGCTGGACAGGGCAATGGAAAATGGAAAAAAAGACAACCATATATTGTTTTTCTGTGATAAGCGCATTCCCTTTAAGACTATCAGCAGTATCATGAAGACAGCCGGCATGGCGGGATTTCCTGACTTTCAGTTCGCAGTGTTAAGAAAAGAAGGAGCAATGAAATGAGATATGTTACCGGAACACTTATGGTATTAACCATACTGCTGGTTGCATCGGCAGAAGGAATCGTACATGAAGGAACACCGCAGCAGGTAAATGATCTGCAGGGAGATAAAACAGAACTGCTTGAGCGGATTGATTTCGGAAATGCATTTATCATGGGTCAGACAATAAAATCCGGGGCAGTGTATCTCCTTAAGCGAAAAAAAAGCGAGATCAAAAGCATGCTGAAAAACAGAGAAGATTTTAGAGAAGAAATTTTGGAAGATTTTTCCGTTGAGCCATTGGAGGGAAAGAATAATGAAGAGTAAACATACGGCGACAGGGTGCATATCAATAACAGACGGGTCGCCCGCGCATATAATCTTCAGAGAAGTCGGGTGGAACGGGAACCATGCTTGATTCAGCCAGGGAAGTCCGGACAAAAAAACAGATAAATCAAAACAGTGCTGTCATAGAATGTTTTGTTTATCGCAATGAGGAACTGCTTGGATGGAACTGCTTTGCCAGGCAGTTTGTCTCCATAGGAAAAAACGCAAAAGCTGATATTGTGCTTGATGATGAATGTATCGCAGATGTTCAGGCGGTCTTTTATGTAACCGGTAATGAAATAACCGTCTTTGATATAAGCATTCAGGAGGGAGTGACGGTAAACGAAGAGCTTGTATCAACGCGTACCCTGGGACCCCTGGATTCCATAAAAATAGGCTCTTATACCATAAAAGCAAAGATACAGCGACCTTCAATAATAAATACCGTTGTGACGGAATCAGGCAATTATCTGTCCCAGGATCCTGCATTGCAGGGAAATATTTCAGTTGCTGAGGATACGGTAACTGGTTTTGAGCCCGAAACTCTTGAGGATCCAGCAGACGAATATACCGGACCTTCAACACTGTATCAGGATGAGAGCCGCCCGGAAGCGGCGGAAGATCTGCACAGGGATCGTCTCAAAGAAGAGGATACCCCTTTTGTCCTGGATAAAAGCCCTGTAACGACAGTTGAAGAAGAGGAAAATGAGCCGGAGATATGCGTGAGAGATAAAGCACAAAGCGATATTCTGTTCGAACCGGAACGGGAAACAGAAAAATCAATCTCAATAAACCACGCTTCGGCACCTGAATTTGAACATCCTGTGATTGAAGAATGTCCAAATGAGATCGAATCTCAGTTTCAGCAGATGGAATCTGTTCCTTATAATTTTGAGGAAGAAACAGAAGAAGATGAAGAAGATGACGAAGGGGATCTGCCATTATTTCTCACAGAGAGGTTGATGGAGACAAAACATCAGGATTCCGCTTCGGTCACCGGGCATGTTGCCCTTGAAGTAATAAAGTTCAGGGACGACCATGTCTATGATATCTGTTTTCTCGATCACAAAGAAAAATATCATTCCGGCAATGGAAAAACAAGGTTTTGTCTGGCAGAAAATAAAAGCAGGCATGAATGTTATTTCTATTTTACAAAGCAATTCAGGGGACAGGTTTGCAGCGGCAATGCACCGGATACGGATATTGTTGATTTATGTACATCTGAAAATGTACACCATAAAAGAAAAGAGATTTACCGCTCCTTTGTACCGAAAAAAGGCACGCTCATTTTAACCGATGATTATTACAACTATCTGATAAGAAGAGTTGTCAGATCGAAAAGTCCTCACATTGCAGACTCCCCCAGGCCGGAAAGGAGATTTAAAAAGAGCCTTGTGCATTCAGCAGGATTTCATTTCGTTATCATGCTGTTGATGACATTTCTTGTTGCCCTGCCGGCAAAGCAGCACCTGTTGGAACCGGAATCGCGTTTTGTCCATATTGATACAGCAAAACTCAAAAAGCAGGAACCGGTCAAGCCGCAAAAAAAGAAGGTAAAAACAGAAAAGCCTGTGATAAAGAAAGCAAAGATACCAAAACAGGTTCCAAAAAAGAAGAAGGTCTCAAAGACCAGGAAAAAGACGGCCGTGCAAAAAGGCAATGTTAAAAAAAGGAACATAAAGAAAGCAGGGATCCTGAGTCTTATCGGGAGCAGTACCGGCATTATACCTAAGGAAGCTCTGGCTTCGGTTACCAATCTTGATACTGTGTCTGCACCACGTATGAGTGAAGAAAATTTCAGAGTATCCGGTATTTCTGAAAAAATCGACAGTCCGGACATCGAGCTGCCTGTCGGTGATATGTTGAAGACCCGCGGATCCAGCCAGGTTTTGCGGAGCGCGGGTACAAAAGGTGAAGGGAGAATTGCTGAATTAAATGAGGGGACGGCCGGCCGGAAGGGGGTCAAGGGCATGGTGTCAGTAGAACTTGATAATACAGTCCGCGTTCAGGGCGGCATGAGCCGTGAAGCGGTAAAAAGGGTGATAGATCAACACATGGATGAAGTGAGCTATTGCTATGAAAACGCCCTCATGGGCAATCCCTCACTTGCAGGAAGTATCGTCTTTGAATGGAAGATCCTTCTATCGGGGAAGGTGGGAGAGGTGGGAATTAAGACGTCGTCTGTCAAGTCAGACAGCATCCACTCCTGTATCAAGCGGGCGATAAAATCATGGCAGTTCCCGAAACCAACAAATACAGAAGTTATTGTTTCATATCCCTTTGTCTTTGACATTGTGGGATTTTAAGGAGGTTTACACTTCTTCTCTCTGGCGCAGCTGATAACGGCTTTTGTGAAAAGCCGGATAAAGAAGGTCATGTCTCAGCAATTCAGAGCAGGGTGTTTCATCGTACCCATGAGATAAGTCTGGGATTCGGCTATATCGCCAATGATGATTTCTATAATGTCTTTCCCCTGAGCCTGGGATATACACTTCATTTTAACGAGCTTTTTGCCTGGGAAGTGGCACGGGGGCATTATATCTTTAACCGGGAGAAAGACCTGAAACAGGACCTGGAAGAGGACTTCGGGGTAACACCGAGTGTGATAAGAGAGCCGAAGTATGCCGTACACTCTCATATTGTTCTCAAACCCCTCTACGGGAAGGACATCTTCAGGAACCGTTCTGTTATCAACCATGAAACGTATCTGTTTGCAGGCGGGGGTGCTGCAATATATGAAAAACAATTCAGCGTGGGGGATTCTGAGAATGAGATAGCACCGTCTGTGAGTATCGGTGCCGGTCAAAAAATATTCATCAAAAAAAATATTGCCCTGAATATTGAATTAAGGGACTGGCTTAATTTCAGGGGAGACAAGACCATTAATAATTTCTGGTTTGGTTTCAGCCTTGGATACCGCTTTAACCTGTCTGCCCGTAAGGCGGAAAAAGATGAAACCATGGAAAAACTCAAGAAGTACCTGAGGTAGCGTAAAGATAATGAGAATGAAATCACTATTACTTGTCTTATCGTTTATGATCTGGTTTGCCGGTCATGCAGCTGCAGTTCAACACGAGGCAGCGTTAATCATTGCACAGGACCAGTCGGAAAAAGCCGGAAACCGGGATGCATTCATAAAAGGATATGCTTTCTTTAAGGACAAAAAGTATCTGCAGGCCAGTGAGTTTCTTTACATATATTTAAAAGATAACTCTCCTGATGATGTGGATTATGAGTGGGCAGAGTTTTTCTTTGGTATCTCTTTGAGAAAGCTTGGCTTCTCCCATGCATCTGTTGATCTCCTTTCGCATCTTGTCACCAGGAAACCAAACCCTAAAATTGTATCATACTCCCTGGAATTGATTGAGGAAGTTTCACGGACGATGCCCTATGACCGGGAGCTTGTCTCACGCGAGGTCCTCAGCAGCCATGAATATGGGTTTGTGGAACAGAACTTGTCTGATTTTATCCATTTCCACCAGGGGGTATTTGACTGGGAGCGCGGTTTTGACCAGTGGGGAAAAGACCATTTTGAAGAGATAACGCCCGGGTCCTATTATTTTTATAAATATCTGTATCAGAAGGCGCTCTACCGCATATATCAGGACAGGATCGATGATGCCATGGTTCTTTTGAAGGAGATCCTGAAAAGCCGGCATCTGCCGGATGACTTTAATAATGATGTACGCAAAACCCTGGCACGTCTTCTCTATGAAAAGGGAGATTTCAAAGAAGCTGATTTCATGTACGAGCAGATCGACAAACCAATGCTTGACCAGGCCAAAAACATCATGGAAAGGGCATGGGTCCATTACCGGAATGGAGATAATGAAAAGGCCATGGGTCTGCTCTATGCATTCCAGGCCCCGTCATTTCAGAATTTCTTCACACCCGAATACTACATCCTGAAGTCCTTCATCTACAAATCAGTCTGTCATTATCAAAAGGCATTGTCCGTTGTTGAAGAATTTAATAATCATTACAGCGATTCATTACAAGCGATTTATGCGCGTGGAGCGGTAACTGAGAACCAGGACCTTTTGCAGGTCATTCTGAATAAAAAGCGGATCAACGAAGCATGGAGATTCCTTCTCCTGCTTGAAAAAGAACGGGAAAACGGAAAACAGATTTCTCAAAAAGACCTCTTTGATTATATCGATGAGATCTACAATCTGCAGATCCAGGAAACAAAGAAGGAATTTCAGGACCTGGTCAGAAAAGAATACGAAGACATGGCAAACGACCTGCTGCAGTATGAAGAAGAGGCCCATCTTATCGAGTATGAGATAGGGCTGGATATGTATCAACGGGTAAACCAGTACCATTACAGGGAAGACAAAGCTCCTGCCAAAGATAATACCCCGGGTGTGAAAAGAGATGTAGCGTATCCGTTTCAGGGAGAATTCTGGACTGATGAACTGGATGATTATAACGTAACACTGCCTGATAAATGCAGTGAATCAGAAGAATGGGATATTTTTTTTAAATGATTAAAAAGGATTTTATGAAAAAGACAGCATGCAGTATCTTCCTTACGCTGCTTATGCTCCTTGCATTTGCTGCCAGAGGGGCCAGCGAAGATACATATGGATATGAAGAAAAGAATACCGTGGAAGAACAGAAGCAGTTTGTTAAGAAGCTTACACAGGACAACAGAAAAGCTGAGATGGCAATCAGAAACACAAAGACGCTGATTGACAGGTCCAGAAACAGGCCGTATCTCCCTGAACTCTATCTTCGCCTTGCAGAACTGTATATCGAACGGTCCCGTATTACCTACTTTCTCAGAAGCAGTGAATCAGATGGCAAGCAAAACTCACTCACCCAGTATGAATCCAGGTTATTTAAAAACGAGGCCATCGAAATATACCAGAGGATCCTGGATACCTTTCCGGATTTTGATTCACGGGACAAGGTGCATTTCTTTATGGCTCATGAATACAGGGAAACCGGACAACTCGACAGTATGGTAACGCACTATACATCAATTATTGAACAGCACAGAGACAGCGTCTATGTGCCTGAGGCCCATCTGCTTCTGGGCGATTATTACGTAAATCAAATGGATCTTCCGGCCGCGGAAAAACATTATAAGGCTGTACTTGCACATCCCCAAAGTCCGGCTGTTTCGGTTGCCCGCTATAAACTGGCATGGGTCCATATAAATAATTCAGATTTTAAGGCAGCCCTCAAGCTCCTGGAAGAATCCATTAAGAGTGCTCCTGCCGGTGACCTTGAGATTGATACATACAAGAGGGTAGATATCCGGTTTGAGTCACTGATTGATATGGCTTACTGCTATACAGAAGTGTATAAAGATAAAAAACCCGGGGAGACGATTGCTTATTTTAAAAATTTCGCCTGGTCCAGGCCGGCCTATACTGCAGTTTTAGAGAAGCTTGCCTATAGATATTATATAAAGAAAAAATGGGACCATGCTGCTGTGCTCTACCGGCATCTGTCAGAAATTCAACAGTCAGCTGATAAACTGCTTACCTATGCACGTCATATTTTCGATTGTGTACAGGCCCTCGATTCATATGAACATGCTGACAGGGACATTCACTACATTGTCAAGGCACTCAGGAGTCAGAAATATTCTGTACATACACCCCGTGCAGAAAAAGAAAAGAACATGACTGACTTTGAGATCTACGCACGGAACATTGTTACACATATGCATGACAGGGCCAGAAAAAAGATGTCTCTCCCTGACTTCAGGCGTGCTGCAGATGCCTATGATGTGTACATGTCCTTTTTTGAAGAAAGTCCGGCATATGAAGAAATGGAAGACAATTATGCTGAGGCCCTATTTTCATCAGGCCGGTATCTTGATGCAGGGATGGCCTACGAAAAAATTGCAGACCGGGACCTCCTGAAGACAGAGCAGAAAGAAGAGATGCTCTATAGCGCTGCATCATCTTTTTATAAGGCCCTGAAACAGAAAGAGGACCTGAATTATTATCAGGCTGCATATGCAAGGGGGGGCATTAAATCTGTGGGCACGCTCTATGCAAGTCAGTTTCCTCAATCCTCAAGGGTCCCGGACCTTCTCTTTAATGTTGCATGGATTTCCTATGACGAGGGCAAATACGATGAAGCGATTAATAAATTCACCACCTTCATAGAACAGTACCCGAACGGCAAACCAGCTAAAGCCGCGATTCATTTAACTCTCGATTCCTACAATCTGAAGGAAGATTATGAGGGTCTTATCAATTTCGGTCAAAAAATAATCAATAACAGAACCATCAACGATAATACGTTAAAAACAGAGGTAGGGAAGATCGTTCATGCCTCTGAATCAAAGATCGTATCTTCATTCACTGTTGCTGCCATGGATGACTGGGAAACCGGCAAATCAACGCTTGTTGATTATGTTGAAAAGAAAAAATCATCCGGGCTGGGAGAGCAGGTCCTTAATACACTTATTGCCTCAAGCAGGGAGAAAGGAGATCTGGAAACACTCTTTGCCACAGGGGGAAAACTTCTCTCAGAGTCTTCAGGATCTTCAGATACAGAAGATATGCTTGGAATCATGATCGACTCCTCATTAAAGATTTCCCAGTTCCGGATTCTTGCAGAGTATCTGGAGATATTTACCGAGAAGTTTCCGGCGCATGACAATGCCAGAGACTTCCTGGAAAAGGCGGCACAGATCAGAAAAGGCCTTGGTGAGTATGATCTTTCGAACAGGGATTACAGGCGGATTCTGGATCGAATAAAAAAGCAGCAGCAGGAGAAAGATAACATTACATTTGCCATGTTTGATAATTTCAAACAATCCGGAAAACATGCGGATGCCGATGAGTTTCTCAAGAGCATGAGAAGTGATCTTACCGTGACAGGAAGGATAAAGGCCGATGCATTAATCTCCATATCGTATTTTGAAAAAGGGAACTATAAAGAGTCTCTCAGGTATCGAAAAAAGGCACGAAAATCATATAAGAATAAATATGGAACTGAGGATGAATATCTGAAAGACCTGATGACACAGATTGCCTACAATGAGCTGGACGCTGCACACCGCAGTTATATGGGAAAACAGCTGGGCAGCAGTATTGATAATAAGGTCGTAGCGGCAAAGTCAAAGCTCCTCGAACAACTCGAAAAAGGGTACCTCGATGTTGTTTCATCCAAGTCTCCGGTGTGGGCCCTGAAATCATTTTATCGCGCTTCTGAAATAAACAGGGAATTCGCCCGTTTTCTTCAGGAGGCCCCGCTGCCTGAATTATCGCCTGAGGAGAAGCCCCAGTATCTGAAGCTCATTCAAGACAAGGCGCAAGGCTATGCTGAGAAGGCAGATCAATATTTAACTACATTTAAAGAGCTGGTACAGAAATGGGAAATCTTTGATCCGAAGCTCTCGCTGTACGCCATGAATTCAGAAGGGCAGGGGTTTAACAGTTCTTTTTCAGCATCTCATTCCCTTTCTAAAATCGGTATAGAGTTTCTCGTAGATGAAGAACTGAAAATCCTTCATGACACCCTGATGAAAAACTCTAAAGATGTAACGACACTGCATGCCCTGGCCAAAGGGTATCTGGAAAGAGGAGATTACCGGCAGTCCATGCTGATTGCGCAAAAGGCGATTGAAGAAATACAGGGAGGGAATGAGTCCTTAAGGGCAAGTTTTTATAATGTCATCGCTATTTCCCGGATGAACGGTATGCAGGATGAAGAAGCCAGGCATGC
>CALZJD010000140.1 GCA_945787795.1 Thermodesulfovibrionia bacterium
CAGGTCTGTGCCTGAATAAAACAGGGAGGTCAAGAGCGGCACGAGCATGAATAAAGAGGAAAACAGGAGAACAACGCTGGTCAGGTATAGGACAATGGCCTTATTCATTAAAGCAGTTTTTCTACCTGTTTAATTGATTCACGGAGCGTGAAGATAATCAATTTGTCATTTTGTAAAATTTTATCCTCACCAGAAGGGATAATAACGTCATTCTCTCTTATAATGGCTCCTATTAATGTCTTTTTGGGCAGTTCAAAGTCATACAAGGTCTTGCCTGCTAACGCGGAGCTTTCCTTTACTTTGACCTCCATTATCTCTGCCTTGCCTTCAGCAACGGTTGTAAGGGAGAGAATATTTTCACTTCTAACATATTTTAAAATAGTGCTTGCCGTTATCAGTCGCGGGCTCAGCACTGCTTCGATACCCAGATTATTGGCTAAAGGCAGGTAATCCGTCTTGTTCACAATCGTGATGACCTTTTTTACTCCCAGACTCTTGGCAAGTATGGAAGCCATTATATTCAGTTCCTCATTATTGGATATGGCGGCAAATACATCCATGTCCTGAATGTTTTCTTCTTCAAGCAGTTTCTGGTCTGATCCGTCACCATGTAATATGACGCTCTTGTTCAGTGACTTCAACAGGAACTTGCATCGTTCGGTGTCCTTTTCAATGATCTTTACGCTGAGGTTCTGCTCTTCCAGGGTTTTGGCTACATAAAAACCGATCCTGCCGCCGCCAAGAATCATAACTCTTTTGACAAGCATGGATATACCGCCGATACTGTTACAGACCAGATCAAGCTCCTCCATCCGTACAGGTAAATAAATAATGTCATTTTTCTTGAGCGTATCATTGCCCGAGGGGATGATGATTTTATTCCCTCTCTGTATAGCGCCGATAAGGATTTTTGGTTTTTTTAGATTAAGCGCCTTGAATGCTTTACCTATCAGTTGTGAATCTGAAGGTATTCTGAAGCCTATGATTTTGACTTTCCCATTTTCAAAATCGTCAACATCCGCAGCAAAGGGCACTTCTATTAATCGTATTACGGCCTTTGCAGCTTCTATTTCAGGACTTATGGCAGGGTTAATACCAAGACTCTGGAGCAGAATATCATTTGAGAAATATTCAAGGTTTCTTATTCTGGCCACATTCCGGGGGATCTGAAACATGACCTTGGCAACGAGGCAGGCGATCATATTTGTCTCGTCCATGTCTGTAACAGCCAGCAGGATATCAGCCTCATCAGCACCTGCCTGCTTAAGAACAGAAGGGGAACCTCCTTCTCCTTCTGTAAGGGCAACATCAAGCACTTCAGATATTTTCTTCAGCTTTTTTTTGTTCTTATCTACAACAACAACATCTATATGCTCGGCAGAAAGAAATCGGGCCAGTTGAAAGCCAACCTCCCCAGCTCCCACTATGATTACTCGCATAGGCCATTATATCACATGGAAATTGAGAAATGAGAAGTAAAAATAATAAATAAGAAGGGGAAAAATAGATATTTTAAATAAATGAAGGAGGGCAATTAATATAGTTATGGGATGACGTAATGGGTGATTAGCTCAGGGAGCGCGATGTCGTATCAACAGGCCATTGGTCCGTAGCCAGAATCTCCTGGCATATTTATTCATCAAGCTTGATTTTTGTTCTCCAGCTTCCGTGGGTGTTGCAGTACGCAATAACAGACAGCGTACCTGACGTATCAGAAATACGCAGTGTGGCTTCAGGATGGATTTTCTTTGCAGTAAAAAGTACTCTTGAGAAATATTTTTTATTGATATACAAATCGATAAATTCTATGAGATGTTCAGTTTCCATTACGTGCTCTATTTCGCCTACCTTGATAAAAATTGATGTACATGTATTGTCATGGTCTCCGGAGCAGCCTGTGTTGATCTTTATCACAGGTATATGCATATTATCGGTTTCAAGGAGATTGCCGGGATCAGCCGGTGATTGGATGGCCTCGTCATCTTTTTCAAAATTCTCTATTGCAGATCCGCAGACAGGGCAGTCTACCGGTGCTTCATCAAATGCGATATGGTTGCAAACCTGACATACAAAAGACTTCATTGTGATCCCCCTTTAGATTCAGATATATTATGCTGACTTAACAGAATAATTATATGTTCGGCTGTCAGCAGGACTAACCATCACTACTCATCATTATATATCATTTTGTCTTCTGACATGCCAAAAAATGATTCCTTAGAATGTAGATAATTATTTTGCGCTAATGATATAATTATCTCCCTGATTATTACGTATAACATTGTTTAAAACATTGCTTTCTTAAAAAACTATGAAACCTCTGGGAAGACAGCTTATAGCAGAATTTATATATTGCTCAGGAAAAATGCTGGGCAGTAAGAACGCGCTTGAGAGAATGCTTAAACAGGGCATTGAGGAAAGTGGCCTTACCCTGGTAAGTCTCACGGGTAAGCAGTTTAAACCTGCTGGTGTTACCACGGTGGCGGTCATCAGTGAGTCACACATTGCCATTCATACATATCCTGAAGCGCTCCATGCGTCTATCGATATATTTACATGTGGCAATGGAATGCACGCTGTACAGAAACTATTATCTTATTTTAAAAAAGAATTAAAGCCCAAAACTGTTCGTGTTATGGAAATTCATAGAGGGAATCCTATTGCAGTGAAACAAAAGGACTGGATAACATCTTTTTCAGGCGCAGGGTTTGAAATCAAGCATCATATTAAGAAAAAGCTTTTTAGTAAAAGGACGAAGTTTCAACAGTTAGACATTATAGAAAATGAGAGTTTTGGAAGAATGATGTTTTTGGATAAAGACTTGCAAATTGCTGAGAGTGATGTTCCAACGTATGATAGGGCAATGGTCACCCCGATATTGGATAGAGAGAATGTTTTTAAGAAAATCGCAATTCTTGGCGGTGGAGATGGAGGGGTTCTGAGAGAAGTTTTGAAACATAATCCCGGGAAAGTGTATTTAATTGAAATAGATGAAGAAGTCATCCATGCTGCTAAAAAATTCATGCCCAGGATATGTGGGAAAGCATTTAACAATAAGAAAGCCATAATTATTCTGGAAGATGCGAATAAATTTCTGGAAGATGAACAGGGGTTTGATGCCATAATTTATGACCTCACCATGCACCCTGAGTCAATTACAGACATGGACCGTTCCGTATTCCTGAATCAAATATTCTCAAAAGTAAAAAAGAGTCTTAATAAAGGCGGGGTCGTCAGCATGCAGTGCTGTTCAGAGTTTGACACGGAGACCCGGAAACTGTTGAAAAAACTTCTTCCCGCATATTTTAAAAAGATCGAGTATAAGCCGGTATTTATTCCCTCTTTTTGTGAGAACTGGATATTTGCTTCAGCAGAGGTTAAGTGATCTTTTTTATATCTGTATCCTGTTTTGTAATTCCCTGATTTCTTCCTGAAGCCTGTAGACTTCTTCCTTAAGCTCTTTCATCTTCAGCTCTCTGCCGACAGCCATTTCATAAAAATCTTCGAGTTCTTTCACCCTGTTATCGATCTCGTGCCTGGCCTTTTTATATTCTGTAATATCACGGAATATGCCCATTGCCGTGAACCTGCCATCAGGGTCACGTAAAGGTGTATTAATCAGGTCATAGGTCTTATCATTCCGGTCAGAATGCCACTCAAGGCGGGTGGGTAAGCTTTCTCCGAAATCAACTGTTTTACACCAGGGACAACAGCTGTCTTTGTTTTGTATAAAGTATTCATTGCATTGCCTGCCCCTGTAGTCTCCAAAATCCTGCTGAAGAGACGGGTTGGCATATTCGATTTCATGCTGCTCGTTTTCTATATACACCCCATCTGCCATAGTGTCCAGAATATTGATAAGTTTGTTGCGTTCAAGCTTCAGGTGTGATTCTGCCCGTGCAAGCTTTTTTTCCTGTGAAAGGTCACTGATGACCCTCTTAAGAATATGCGGCAGGATGTCTTTTAATCCTGCGCTTTTGACAATATAATCCCTTGCACCCATTTTCATCATCTCCACAGCTATTTTCTCGTCTCCATGTCCGGTCACGATAATAAAAGGGACGCTAGATTCTTTCTCTTTTAAAGTCTCGATTACATCTTTTCCGGTCCTGTCCGGCAGCTTGTAGTCGAGCAGCATTATTACATCTTTCTTATTGCTTGCCGCTGCAATAGCTTCATCACCATTTAATACCCCTTGCGTGTGAAATCCTGCCTTCTGCAGGGTCTTTTGGATAAGTCTGTTGAGACCTTTATCGTCTTCAACAACAAGAATGGTAACTTCAGTAATCATACGAATTGCACCTTAACGTACGTAACATGTTTAATGTATTATTATCTTGAACACATATTGCCTGGTGTCTGTAATATGTTCAATTATGAATTTCGACCCGGTTTCTTCCCCTGCGCTTTGCCTCATACAATGCTTTATCAGCAATTATGATGAGATCTTCTTCTTTCGTCATTTTATTATTGTATGTAGCCACACCCAGACTAATAGTTATACCCAGATCGGAATGCACTTTTTTACGCATTCTTTCTGCAACCTCCCCTGCCTTTGATATGTCTGTGTCAGGCAATAACACCAGATACTCCTCTCCTCCATATCTGACAACAAGATCTATTTTTCTCGTCTCTGCAAGCACAATGCCGGCAAGAGAAACCAGGAGACTGTCACCGGCTGTATGGCCTAACCTGTCGTTATAGTCTTTAAAATAATCTATATCAAGCATGATCGCTGAAAGAGGCTTGTCCAGCCTTGATGCCCTTGCAAAGTGTTTCTCAAGCATTATGTCCATCATGCGTCTGTTGGAAAGGCCGGTCAGCGGATCATAAAGGGACACCCTTTTTGTTTCTTCATAAAGCATTGCATTCTCAAGGGCTATGCCGAGCTGGACCCCTATGGAATCGAACAGCTTTAACTTGCTTTCATGTATATGTGCGTCAGCTGTCAGGTAGAGATAAAGAATACCGATAACACTGCCCCTGGCGATAAGAGGGATGATGATATGACCGTGTGGTTTCATTCCTGGATATTTGATAGTATGCCTTGAATCAAACAGACAATTATTTGAAACTATGACCTTGCCGGTCTTGGCAGCCAGCCCGCACAGGCAATCTCCCACCCGTATGCTCTTATGTACATTAAGAAACGCCGCATCGTGACCCATATGGGAAACCAGTTCCATCCTGTCATCTTTAATCAGAAAAATGCCCCCTTTTTTTTCGATTTCAAACATCTTGAGTTCTGTAACCGTATTTAAAATAATTCTCATCAATTTTTTCATATCTATCGTCTGACTGATCGCAAGTGATATCCCGTATAGGATGGAAAGGTCAGCTTCTCTCTCATTCAGCTTCTGTTGAGCATTAAACAGTACTTTTTCAAGCCTGAGGTCATTGATGACCCTGTGCATCACATGAGGAATAACATTTATGAAATCAGGATCCTTAATGATATAATCTCTTGCCCCTGTCTTCATCATTTCAACGGCTATTTCCTCATCTCC
>CALZJD010000141.1 GCA_945787795.1 Thermodesulfovibrionia bacterium
ATCCATCCTGAACTGAGGGGCAAGCCTGTTATCACCGGCAAGGAGCGCGGCATAGTATCTGCTGCAAGCTATGAGGCAAAGGCAATGGGCATTAAGCGGGCAATAGGACTTGTTGATGCAAAAAAAATATGCCCTGATGTTATAGCCCTGCCCTCGGATTATGAGACATACAGCCTCTTTTCTGTCCGGATGTTTGAGATACTGAGACGCTTTTCCCCGGACGTGGAGGAGTATTCCATAGACGAGGCATTTGTTGACCTGACCGGCCTGAGAAGAAAATATCACTGCTCCTATGAAATGATCGCAGCAAAGATGCAGGAGACGGTTGAAAAGGAACTGGGCATTACGGTCTCTGTCGGGGTAAGCCTCTCAAAGGTCCTGGCAAAAGTCGGCTCAAAGTTTAACAAACCGCATGGACTTACCATCATCCCGGGTAAGGATATTCACCGTTACCTTGGGAAACTGTCTGTAGACAAGATCTGGGGGATCGGGCCCAATACTTCGGCATTTCTTAACAAGCTTGGGATAAGAACAGCGCTTGAGTTTGCAAGAAAGGACAAGGAGTTTATAAAAAAGCACCTCTCCAAACCCTATCAGGAGATATGGGGTGAGCTTAACGGCATAAACGTTTATCCGGTCACTGCCGAACCCAAGAGCAGCTATCAGTCCATAAGCAAGACAAAGACATTCACCCCCCCTTCCACTGATGAGAGGTTTGTCTTTGCCCAGCTTTCAAAGAACCTTGAAAACGCCTGTATCAAGGCAAGGCGTTATGGTCTCGCAGCCAAAAGACTGGTGGTGTTTCTCAGGAAAAAGGATTTCAGGAACATAGGGATCGAACTGAAACTCAGCCGGCCCACTGCTTATCCGGCAGAGCTTTTTGACCCTTTGAGAAAAGGGTTTGACCAGATCTTCCAGTCCGGCATTCCCTACCGCTTAACAGGTGTTGTGCTTGCAAATCTGGAACCGGAGAACAGGGTGCAGCAGACACTGTTTGACGATCCGGCAAAGATAGAGAAGATGGAAAAAATTTACCATACCGTTGATGAGCTGTCAGCAAAGTACGGCAAGCATACGATCCAGCATGCCGCAAGCCTTCCCACAAAAATACAGGTTCAGCATGAAGGAGCAAGAGGAGACACTACTGCGAGAAAGACAGCACTCTTTCAGGGGGAAAACAAACGCCAGCGCCTCGGCCTGCCCATGCTGCATGTGAAGGTGTGAGAGGGGATATACCCCTCCGGGATGTCTCCCCTCTGTTTCCCAGATAATTTATTCATTAATCCGAAAATGACTATAAATCTGTCATTCCGGCAGGTCGTTAGCCGGAATCCAGCCCTTACTAAAAAGACTCTGGATTCCCGCTAAAAAACTGCGGGAATGACATCTGTAACATTTCTGCAACTATAAAAAACATTCTTACAAATAACGATTTCCAAAATATCTGATAAAATAACTCCTATAGTAAATTAAACATTAAAGAGGTAAACCATGAACGATGAAATAAGCGAAGAACTGTATGATGTAATTATAATCGGTGGAGGCCCTGCCGGATTAAGCGCTGCCCAGTATGCATCACGTGCCAATCTAAAAACCATTGTCCTCGACAAGTCCCCTTCTGCCGGAGCTCTTGCGTATTCAAGCAAAATCGAGAACTATCCCGGTCTTGTCGAACCCATATCCGGCAAAGACCTTCTGGACTTGTTCAGGAATCAGGCCATAAAGTTCGGAGCTGAATATGTTGAGATGCAGGTCGTTGGGGTGAAACTGGATGAAGAGATAAAGGAAGTGCAGGGTATGGACCGGAACTATAAAGGCAAGGCTGTCATTATTGCCACTGGATCCATGGGAAGAAAACCGGGTATCCCGGGAGAAGAGAAGTTTCTCGGTAAGGGTGTCAGTTACTGTGCCATATGTGATGCTGCGTTTTATAAGGACCGGAATGTCTGTGTTATCGGCAACTCAGAAGAGGCCGTAAAAGAAGCGGAAGTACTGACCGGATTTACCGATAAAGTGCATCTCATAGCTCCATCAAAAAAAATTAAGACCGGTGATGAACAGTCTCCCATGGATTCTGATAAAATCAATGTAATATTAAATCACAGAGTGTCTTCGATTGAAGGTGATGAATATGTTACAAAAATCAGGATCAAAGACCTGGATACAGGAGAAGAAAGAGAGTTGCCTATGGATGGGGTATTTGTTAATCTTTACGGGACCCAGCCTGTTGTGGACTTCCTTTATTCTTCAGTACCATTAAGTGATACGTCATGTGTCATGACCCACAGGGCTATGGAGACTTCCATTCCAGGTGTATATGCCGCTGGAGATGTAACATGCTCAGAAGTAAGACAGGTGGTATTATCGGCAGCCTTTGGAAGTATGGCTGCCCTGTCCGCTGAAAAATACATACGGCACAGAAAGCGCTTGAAGTCTGACTGGATTAAATCTTAATACCATTTTTTATACATCCTTTCAAATGAAAACCATTTTATCGCTCATACTTATCGTTATTTTTATGCCCGCATTATGTGCTGCTGATGATACCACTATTACGATTAATAATAGACATGTTACGGTGCAGTTTGAAAAGCCCTTAACAAAGGTTGCTGAAACAGTAATCAAGTTATATCCGGAGATTAAGTCGGAAATCGAAAAAACTTTTCAAGCTGATATAAATTTTATCCCCACAATCAGACTCATAAAAGATAGAGGCTCTTTTCAGAACATGATACATTCCGGTCCTGTTGTTGCGGTTGCCATATCAAAAGACAATCTCATTATTATTGACAATTCAAAGATGAAGACCCGGCCTTTTTCCCTGGGAACAACTTTAAAACATGAATTGTGTCATCTTTTTCTTCATCAATATGTTGAGAATGGAGAACTTCCGAGATGGTTAAATGAGGGCATCTGCCAGAATATAAGCGACGGTATAGCCGAAATCATGATAGGTGAAAACAAAAACCTCCTGAAGCAGGCTGTTTTGTCGGGAAGATTGCTACCCATGAATTCCCTTGAGAGGAGATTCCCTCCTGAAGACAGACCGCTTTTGCTCGCATATGAACAAAGCAAGAGCTTTGTTGAGTATATTGAAAGTAAGTTTGGAAATGAGAGTACAGTACATATTCTCAATTACCTGAGAGAGGGGCATGATATTGCAGCATCTATTCAGCTCGCTTTGTCCGTTCCATTTGGGAATCTTGAGAAAGACTGGAAGAACAAACTTAAAAGAAATATTACCTGGCTGACATATTTAAGCAGCAACATATATCAGATATTATTCGTAATGGCAGCCCTGTTCATGGTATATGGGTTCATCAGGTTCTGGATAAGAAAAAGGAATTATAAAGATGACGATGATGATGAATATATTCCTGACTAGCTAAACAGCAGAGGTTGAATCTCCCATGGAAGTTCAACCTCTTCCCGCCCTGCCCAATTTCTCAGATCTGCAACTCAAGAGATTTATTAGGAAATAATCGTTACTATTAGGCATTCCCCCATAAAGTTATTTAACTATATTCCGATAAGTAGATTAATGAAGCATTAATAATTATTTAGTTAAGGGATAAGTTTTAATAAAATGGCAATCACAGGAGGGAAGTTCTATGTTTTTAAAAAATCTTAAAATATCGCACAAAATATTAATCGTTATCATAACAGGAATATTAGCATCTTCAGCCTTTTCGTTCTGGTCTGTTATTATCGCCAGAAAAGGAACCCATACACTTCAGGATATCTATGTAAAAAATGTCATTCCTCTTGATAACCTGAGAAGCATACAGCTTACTTTCAGGGAGCTGGAATACAGGATGGTTGGTGTTATTGCGGATGCTGTGGCTGCAATAGGCTCGGGACATCATCTTGAAGAGTCAATGAAAAGTCTGGATTCATTAGTGACAAATGTTCATAATGAAATGAAGAATTATAACCTGTCTGAGGACGCAGTAAAGGAACTGGAAACGTTTGACAGGGGATATAAAGGCTTTAATACTGTTGCTGTAAAACTAAAAAAAGTCTATCTTAACAACCAGCCTGAAGAAGTTGAAGATCTCTATGATGAGTATCTTGATCATAAACCTCTCATCTTTAAATCCATTGATTCACTGTCAGAAAGGCTCAAAAACAATGTTAAGGCCCATTACGAGCAAAGTCAGAAGAACACTGCCTTGCAGATAAAAATAATTTTTGTACTTGCTGTTTCAGGCATAGGATTATTTGCTGTCCTGGCTTTCCTGATAATGCGTTCCATTAACAGGCCCATAAGAAAAGTTGTTCAGGCTGCTGAAGAAGTGGCCAGTGGAGATCTCACCCACACCATACAGATCGATGCCAATGACGAAATGGGCAGCATGGCAGATCAGCTAAATAATATGATTAAACACTTGCAGACATCTTTTAGCAACATCATATCATCTGTTGAAAAAGTTGTTATTAATACGGAAGGACTGTCTGAATTAGCTGATAAGCTTTTCCATGATACAGAAGAGGAGCAAACAAAAGGCACCCAGGTTGCTGTAGCGTCAACTGAAATGTCCCAGACAATTCTTGATATGGCAAAGAACTCAGGAGATGCCTCCAAAACCACAAAGGAGTCCTATAACTCGGCAATGAGTGGAAAAGAAATTGTCATACAGTCAGTATCCAGCATAACAAAACTTTCCAGCTATGTTGAGGAAACATCAGGCAAGATTAGCGGTCTTGGCAATCATCTGAAGGACATTGGAGATATTGTGTCTGTGATACAGGATATTGCAAACCAGACAAATCTGCTTGCGTTGAATGCTGCCATTGAAGCAGCCCGTTCAGGTGAACATGGCAGGGGATTTGCAGTAGTTGCAGATGAAGTAAAAAAACTCGCAGAGAGAACAGCCATGGCAACGGATGAGATAGCCGAAAAAATGAGTATGATCCAGGCGATGACTCAATTGCAACTATGGAAAAAGGCAAGAAACTGGCCGAAGAATCAGTAGCTCATGCAACACAGGCAGGGGAAGCGCTTCAACAGATAGTGGAGAGTTCTGACAGGGCAATGGACATGGTCCAGAGCATAGCCACCGCTACAGAAGAGCAGTCATCAGCTTCTGAAGAAGTCAGCAATAGCATGGAACAGATTTCCCAGATAATAAATGAGAATTTCAAGTTATCAGAGGAGATGAAACAGTCAGTAACAAACCTGGCATTTCTTGCCCAGGAGATTATGGCCCAAACTTCATCATTTCAGATAAGCAAGGACTGGAATACCGGAGAAATCAATATTAATGGCACTGCACAGGACACGCAGGATGCCCCTTTGGCTGAAAGATAAAATATGAACTGTAATAAATCATTTTTTATGACAGATAACATTGACAAGGTAGCTTATAAGCTTCTTTCTGTAGCAACAAAGTTAAAAGAACAACTTGAAGGGTTTAAGACTTATTCATGTTATGCCGATTTAATACATGATGCGTAACCTATTGAAATTAAAGTACATTTGGAAATGGAGTCAAGCCCTGCATGATTATGTTTGATCGTCCATTAGGTCTGATTATTAAACTTCTCAAAGGGAGGAAAGTGAAATGAAAAAAGTATTATCAGTTGTGATTGCAATGTCTCTGCTGCTTTTGGCAGGACAGGCAATGGCAGAAAAGGTCATGACACCAGATACAATTGATGGCGTTAAAACAGTTGATGCTGAGTGGGTAAAGGCCAACCAGGACACAGTCAAGGTTTTTGATGCAAGGAAAAAAGGTGAATATGTTGAAGGACATGTCCCGGGTTCAATCTCCGCACCTTACAAGGAAAAGAGTGCAAAGGTTATTGACTTTGACCCATCAATGGACAAAATGAAAATGAGCAAATATCCTACAGATAAAAGCACTCCAATCGTTGTTTATTGTAACGGAGTTAAGTGCTGGAAGTCATACAAGACGATTGTCCAGCTGAAAAATGCCGGTTATACCGATCTTAACTGGCTGAGAGACGGATACCCGGGCTGGACAGACAAAGGCTATCCGGTAGAATAATAGAATCAGTTACAACTTTAAAGGGGAGACAAATGTCTCCCCTTTTTTTAATTTCTCAGAATTATCTATGTAAACAGTAAGTGTTCCTAATAATTACCTCTTTAGATTTTTGTCATTCCCGCATTCCTTAGGCGGGAATCCAGTGCCTGTCACTTCCTCTATAATGTATTAATAAAAAGAATTACCTAAATATATAATGCTCTAGCTCATAAACAATATTTAATACATGGTAAAATGCTGTATGTCTTTTGTAAATCTAACATTAAACAGGTTTGCCATATTATTAGTCTTCCTCATTCTTATATCTTCTCAACCGGTTTGTTCCGATAACAATAATGGTATCTCCGGCGCTCCCCTGTTTGACTATCAAGTATTAAACACCTTTCCGCATGATGAGCAGGCCTTTACACAGGGACTGGTTTTTGAAGGGGGGGTGTTATATGAAGGTACCGGCCGTTATGGTAAATCAGAATTGACAAAGCGCATGCTTGAAAGCATTGAATCAATCAAGACATACAAGCTGCCATCCCGCCTCTTTGGAGAAGGGATAACCATATATAAAGATGTACTTATACAGTTGACCTGGCGCGCTGGGGTAGGTCTTGTTTACGATTCTCATGATTTTCGCCTTCTTAAGTCATTCAGCTTTTCTACAGAGGGATGGGGGATCACGAACGACAGAAAACAATTAATAATGAGCGATGGAACAGATAATTTATATTTTCTTGATCCTGTAAGCTTTAAGGAGATCAAACGGATCAAAGTTTCTGACAATAAAATCCCTGTAACCAGAATGAATGAGCTGGAATATATAAAGGGAAAAGTCTACGCTAACATCTGGAAGACAGGTCGCATTGCTATTATTCATCCTGACAGTGGTCAGGTAGAAGCATGGATTAATTTGGAAAAGCTTGTAATGCAGGCGGGTGGCGATAATAGTATAAAAACACTAAATGGCATTGCCTATGATGAAGAAAATGACAGGATATTTGTGACAGGCAAGCTGTGGCCTGCAATGTATGAGATAAAAATAATCCCCTCTAATTAGTGATTATGTATAAATTGCCGTTTTTTGTTTTTGTCATACCCGAAGTTTTTAATCGGGTATCCAGAATCTATTGAAAAGACTGGATTCTCGATGCGAGTCTACGCATGAGTCGCTCCGACCCGCTCAACAGACTACGGGAATGACGGCTTAAAGTTTGACTTTATACACAGACGCTAATTAGTGACTATGTATAAATTGCTTTTTTAACCCTGCCAAACGTTAATAATCTTCATTAATCAAGAACTATTTTGCCTGCCAGTTAAAGATAATCCCAACCGGTCCCACCTGATCCCGTCAGGTCCTGATGAAAAATAGACAACCATAGTCTTACCTATAATGTCTCTCAAAGGCACAAATCCGAATTCTCTGCTGTCTTTGCTGTGCTGCTCATTATCACCGAGAACAAATACAGAGCCATGAGGGACTATCTGCGGCTGTTCGTTGAAACTTACTTCATTTCCTGGAAGACCGGCAATTCTCTTAATGAACATTTTACTTCTGTCATCCGGATACACAAACACTACAATATCTCCAACTTCCGGTTGTGCTCTTCTGTAAAAGGTTCTGTCAACAAAAATCATATCCCCCTGCATAACAGCAGGCTCCATGCTTTGGCTGGGAATCCTGAATGCCTGTACACTGTTGGCTTTTATATAGTTGTTAGCCGCGCTTATCATAAAGGCTCCAAGCATCCAGACAGCAACATAAACATACCACCGGTTTACCGGCTTCAGAGTATATTGTCCATTAAGCTCGCTGGCCTTCCTGTATGCATCCATTACAGATATCGCATAAACAGATAAAAGCAGCAGTAATGAAATCAAGATGCCGGATAAAAGAAAATTAACCGGCATGAATACCGACAACCTGAAACCGGCAAGAGGTATTAATACGGATATGATGAATAAACTTATTCCTTTTAAGAGATCACCGTTATAAACCTGCCCTAATCCGGGCATAATTATACTCATAAACGCGGCAACCCTGTTATTCCTGCCGCTGATCTGTTCTTCATGTATCATATCAACCTCCATCCTTTATCCATTAATACGAGACAGGTGTTAAAAGGTTCCGGCTTATCTGCAAATTGCCGGTGCAAAGACAGAGAAGTAAATCCGGAAAAGATTCCATATCCCCAGCAATAAAGCGCCAGCTGACATCACATAGCGGAGTCCGCCGGATAATATGAGGGTTCCGGGAAGCACTGCATCCGCATGCCCGGCCTTTTCTGATTTTCGTACCTCGTTCATGACCCTAAATATAAAATTATCTGAAGGTTTAAATTCTTTCATAATCCTCACCTCCTAAAAATTCCTTTATTAAGCCTCTGATTCTTTCTTTTGCTCTGAATAGTCTCGATTTCACCGTACCCGGCGATATGTTCTCAGCACCTGCTATCTCTGATATAGAGTCACCGTCCAGGCTTCTTAATATGATTGTTCTGTAATGCTCTGGCAGTTGATCAAGCGAAGTCTTTAACGCCTGCCTCTGTTCATTATCAATAACATGTTCTCTTGTCCCTTAATGTTTTTTCATCAAGTGGAATAAATTTTCTGTTCCCTTTCTTTCTCATTTCACTTATACACCGGTTCCTGGAGGTAATAAAAAGCCATGCCGAAAATGGAGTTCCCCTGTTATCATCAAAGTTTCTTAATGATTTATAAACACTGAGAAATACCTCCTGCCCGATATCTTCTACAATATCCACATCACCGGTAAGTCGGTAAATAAAATTAAGGAGATGGTTGTGATATTTTTCAACAAGAATCGAAAAAGCCTCAATATCTCCGTTTTTAATACGTCTTACAACCTCAATATCTTCCACTGATTCTCCCATACTTCAGTGATGTACTAAAGAATAATACGCAGTATATGACAAAAGGTTCCCTTATTACATAAAAATGACGAATGTCAAAACTCAAATGCCGAATAAATACCATGGACTTAATGTCAATAATGAACAGAGACTCTCAGAACAGCCAGTATTGTAATTCATAATTCGTAATTTGTAATTATTTTAGCTACTGTTTTATCCCGACCTTCAGGTTCCTCTCCCTGATTGCTTTAATCCTGTCCCTGATTTCTGCTGCTTCTTCAAAGTCAAGCTTGTCCGCGGCTTCTTTCATCTGTGCTTCAAGATCTTTCAGGGATTTTTCATCACCATATGCTCCCTGTTCTTCTGCAACAGCAGGGACAGTCCAGTAATCCGCCTCATATATGGACTGCAGTATATTGGTTATTTCTTTACTGACTGACTGAGGGGTAATGTTATGTCTTATGTTGTACTCCTCCTGAATTTTTCGCCGCCTTTCAGTCTCGTCCATTGCGGTCTGCATGGATCCCGTAACTTTGTCAGCATAAAAAATAACAACTCCGTTGACGTTTCTTGCGGCCCTTCCCGCAGTCTGGATCAGAGACCGTCCTGAACGCAGGAAACCTTCCTTATCAGCATCAAGGATCGCAACAAGCGAAACTTCAGGAAGATCCAGCCCCTCCCTTAATAAATTAATACCGATGAGCGCATCGAATTTTCCAAGCCTCAGGTCCCTGAGTATTTCTATTCTCTCAAGAGTATGAATATCTGAATGGAGATACCTTGCCTTCACACCCAGTTCTGAGTAGTATTCCGTTATATCCTCGGCCATCTTTTTTGTTAACGTGGTGACAAGAACTCTCTCTCCTCTTGATGCTCTCTCTCTTATTTCTCCCAACAGGTCATCCAGCTGGCCTGATACCGGTCTTAATGCTATAACAGGATCTTTCAGTCCGGTAGGTCTGACAATCTGCTCTGTAATTCTCGTCCCCGACTTTTTGATTTCATAATCAGCAGGCGTTGCAGATATATAAATCACCTGATTAATCCTGTGTTCAAATTCGGCAAATTTAAGCGGACGGTTATCAAGAGCAGAAGGCAGTCTGAATCCATGATCTATAAGGGTCTGCTTTCTTGACCTGTCCCCTTGATACATACCGCCTATTTGCGGGACCATGGCATGAGATTCATCAATTATCATCAGAAAGTCCTCCGGAAAGTAATCTATCAGACAGTGGGCTGGTTCACCGGGAGCCCTGCCCGTCAGGTGTCGTGAATAATTTTCAATTCCATGACAGAAACCGAATTCTTTCAGCATTTCCATATCAAAACGTGTCCTCTGCTCAAGCCGTTTTGCCTCAATTTCCTTTCCCTCTTTGAGCAGAAACGCCAGCCTCTCATGTAATTCATTATTTATTGCGGTAAGGGCCTTATCGATCCTGTCCTTCGGAGTGATCCAGTGACTGTTGGGGTAAATTGCAACTTTTGAAAGCCTTTTGACCGTCTTTCCCGTAAGTGAATCAAATTCATATAACCCGTCAATATCGTCACCAAAGAACTCTATCCTCACCGCATTGTCACCAGAAAATGAAGGATAGACATCAACAATATCGCCCCTGACCCGAAAGGTCCCTCTCCTGAAATCTTCGCTCCTGTCATAAAGCAGCTCAACCAGTTTCTGTAATACCTGATCTCTATCAGTCTCCATGCCCTCTTCAAGAACAAAATGCATTCCAAGATAATCTTCAGGAGAACCTATTCCATAAATACAGGATACAGACGCAACAATGATCGTGTCATTACGTTCAAGCACCGCCCTTGTTGCTGCATGTCTCAACCTGTCGATATCTTCATTGATCATGGCATCCTTATCAATATAGGTATCGCTTGAAGGAATATAGGCCTCGGGCTGGTAGTAATCGTAATAACTCACAAAGTACTCAACAGCATTTTCAGGGAAAAAGGCCCTGAACTCTCCATAAAGCTGGGCTGCAAGCGTCTTGTTATGTGCAATGACCAGTGCCGGTTTGTTCACATTTGCTATGACATTGGCTATGGTAAATGTTTTCCCCGAGCCTGTCACACCCAGCAGGACCTGGTGTTTGTGGTCCTGCTCTATGCCTCGAGTAAGGGCATCAATCGCCTTGGGTTGATCACCTTTTGGTTTAAAGTTTGATATGAGTTTGAATCTGTCGGTCATGTTTTATTAGGGTCCCAGAGATTACTGCTAACCCCTCTGCCTCTCCCCTTGGTAAGGGGAGAATTTGCTTATACAAGCTCTTTCAAAGACGCCCCCCGCCCCCCCTTACTAAGGGGGGATCAGCTTGAACCAGTCCTTCCCCCTCCTTACTAAGGAGGGGGAAGGACTGGTCAGGTCAACTGCCCCAATTTCTTTTCAAATGCATCAAAGGCATCCTGTCCAAAGAGCACAAAACAGATAAGTTCAATATAATCATGCTCGTGCAGATAATTGATAGCTATCTGAAGTGCAATCCCTGCTGCCTGTTCCAGAGGAAACCTGTACGCACCTGTGCTGATCGAGGGGAATGAGATGCTTTTAATATTATTTGCCGAAGCCAGTGTTAGGCTGCTGCGGTAAGCACTTGCAAGCAGATCTGGCTCGCCTCTTGTTCCGTCCCTGTATACAGGACCAACTGTATGGATCACATATTTCGCAGGAAGATTGCCGCCAGTTGTGATAACAGCCTCTCCTGTTTCACATCCGCCTATTTTTATACACTCTTCAAGGATTGCTTTACCCCCTGCCCTGTGAATAGCGCCATCCACACCGCCTCCACCCAGGAGCGTTTTATTGGCAGCATTTACAATCGCTTCAGTGTCCTGTTTTGTAATGTCACCCTGAATGAGAGATATTATGCCTTTGTTTATTTTGACTTCCATAATTTATGTCTCCTCTGAATTACTGCCCTTATTGGAAACTATATCAATTATAGTAACTTCCGGTGTTGAAAGGAAGCGAATCGGAGGGCCTGCAGTACCAGTTCCCCTGCTTACATAAATTGCAGCATCATTTTTCAGTTTAGTAAATCCTGAATGGTGCTGGAACAGGAAGGTCGTGGCAAGGTTCATGGGAAATATCTGGCCCTTATGGGTGTGCCCTGACAACTGAAGGTCAAAGAGTCCGAGACTTTTTTCCTTAACATCAGACCTGTGCTTTAGCAGAACAGTAAAAAGGTTGCGGTTAAGATCTGACAATATCTCATCCTCTGGTCTCTGCTGCAACTCTTTACTAAGCCTGTGCGCTTCTCCCCCGGTAAAGTCCATGCCGGCAATATTTATGATGTTATCTATTGTCACTCCTTCTCCCCTCAAGACAGTAAATCCGGCATCTTTTAGAAATTGCGTTGTATGTCTTATGCCTCCGTATAATTCGTGATTGCCGATGATTGCAAATTTCCCCAGTCCTGCTTCGACCTTTTTCAGTTTTTGCGCGAGGTGGTTTATATGACTGATTACCCCGTCAACAAGGTCACCGGTTGAAACGATAATATCAGGCTTTTCCCTCTCAATTATTTCAATAACTTTATCGAGCATATTGTCCCTGACTATTGCACCGAGATGTAAATCTGAAATCTGCGCAATTCTGATACGTTCCCTGAGATCAGAAAGCTTTGATGACCTTATGGTCAGTCTTTCCGCCCTGAGGGCCTGTGCTTCATAATAGCCATATACATTAACAGCAAGAGATATGAAAAAAGGAATAAAGACAGTATTGTCACTGGAAATGAGAAGTGATGTAATTTCCCTGTTTAATAAGGCCGCCACATATGGGACAGTGTAGTTATAAAGATCAAGAAGAAGGGCCAACGGGAAAAAGGGGACCAGAAAGGCCAGCCACATGTATCCAAGATATGAGAAATACCTTACTGCCCTTTCAGAACCCCTGTTACTGTAAATCGGGATCATAACAGGAGTCAATGTCATGAAGAGAATAAACAGTCCTAATAAGGACTCTGCAAAGAATCCATAATCAATAATAGAAGATAGTGTCAGGAACGTGTATACATTGGCCAGACTGTATATTATTACTACAAAAAGAAAGATAAGCATATAGTGCCAGGGAAAACAAATGTGATTTTACTTATGGACCTTCTCCATTTTAATAAAGAACATCAGAAGTGAAGGTATGACAAAAACGGTAAAAAGGGTTGAAAGGGCAAGCCCGCCAAGAATGACACTTCCAAGGCCTCTATAAAGCTCGGACCCGGGCCCGGGGAATAAGACCAGCGGGAGCATGCCAAAGATACTTGTTGAAGCGCTCATATAAATCGGTCGAATCCTTGACCTTGTTGACTCTATAACAGCCTCTTTATAGTCCATATCGTGATACCGCAGATTGTTAAGGGCCTGATGAACAATGAGGATAGCATTGTTCACAACCACTCCTATTAATATTACAAACCCGAGCATGGTCAGGATATCCAGAGGGGACGGAGCGATAAGTGCATTAACAATCCAAAGACCCATTAACCCGCCTGCTCCTGCCAGAGGCACGGTAAACATGATGATAAGAGGATAAATGAAATTTCCGAACAGAGCAGCCATCAAGAGGTAAGCTATAACAGCGGCAAGAACAAAATTCCACTGCAGGGCATTTCTTGTTTCCTTGAGCTTGTCTGCAACACCGCTAATAGAAATATCAACCCCTTTCTTAATCATGCCCATTGCACGTACAGCCGGGATTACCTTGCTGGTAATAATATCCATCGCCTCCTCAAGCACTATGTTCATGGGAGGTGTTACCTGAAGGGTGAAGGTCCTTTTTCTCTCCAGGTGTCTTATTTCACTTAAGCCGGTAGTGCTTTCAAGTGATGAAAAAGATGACACAGGAACGGTATTGCCGTCAGGAGTTGCCAGAACCGCATTATAAAGATCCTGAGGTGTACTGATCTCCATCTCAGAAGCTTTTAAGACAAGATCAATTTTTTTCTTGCCTTCCTCCTTAAAATCTCCTATTTTCCGGCCATCCATAAGTACATCAAGG
>CALZJD010000142.1 GCA_945787795.1 Thermodesulfovibrionia bacterium
AGCCCTGACATGAAGCACCTCTATATAGTAATGAATGATGCTGACAAACCTCATGGGTATCCCGGTGGGAAACAGCACTTTTTCATGCTCGACATGGCTTCACTTGAAAAAGGCAAAATCAAAGTAGTGAACAGCAATTCCGTTGAGCTTCCTGAAGGCACAATAACGTTCAGGGCGACTTTCACACCTGATGGAAAATACATTCTCCAGTCTGCAAGGACAAGGACACTGCTTCTTAAGGCCGATGACCTTACTGTTGTGAAAAATACTCCTATTCCGGCAGGTTGGGAAAATCATGATGTAATGCCCACTCCTGACGGCAAGTTTGGAATAGCAGCTCTCAGGGTCCCGGTAGAGAACAAAGATGGGAAAGTTGTTAAAGACGGTCAGATTGCATTGTGGAACATAGAGAAGAATACGTATGTGGGAAAGCCAATGTCTACATGCAGGCAGTGTCACAAAAAGAACGAAAAGCACGGTCCGTTAATGTGGGGATTTGAGCTTGTTGGCTGTACAAGATGCCACCAGGATGAAAGAAGTGTACAGGATGTTATGGGTAACAACATCCTTTGCGGCCTGGACGGTAATTTAAGAGTTAAACAGTAAAGCATGTAAGGGTGGGAGAGAGCAATTCTCTCCCACTTTTTATGTAAGGGGTGTGTAGAGAAATGAATTTAACAAAGAGCGGGCACGTCCGGATAGGAGCTATATGTATAATCGTAATTATTTTATCCATTGTATCCGGTATGTGGATATCAAAATATTTTAATAATGCACAGGCAAGGGAAGTAAGCATATCTGATTATTCAGGAAGGGTATTTGAGCCTCCGATTCCTTTACAGACATTTAATCTTAATGACCATGAAGGAAACTCCTTTTCTCCGGTAAACCTTCTGGGATACTGGACATTTGTTTTTTTTGGATATACCAACTGTCCTGATGTGTGCCCCATGGCCCTTGTCGATCTGAATGCGGTCTATGATGACCTTGAGAGTAAATTTGTTCTCGGAAACACAAAAGTTTTATTTGTATCAGTCGATCCCGAAAGGGACAACATCAATCATCTGGCTGAATATATTTCATATTTCAATGAAGATTTCACAGGGGTTACAGGCAATGCTTCCCAGGTTGCATCATTTGCACAACAGTTTGGCGCTGTTTATAAACGGGTTGAAAATAAAGAGGATGCCGAAGACTACCTTGTTGACCATACAGCATCCATAATGCTTATCGACCACCTTGGGAAGACTGATCTCTATATTTCCTCCGCCTCTTGACCATAAAAAAATTGTAGCTGACTTTCTCAAACTCCGTGATCGTTATGGTGACGGATATGGATGCTTAATAAACTGATATAGAGGACCGCATGAAGATTTTTACTCTGTCAATGCTGATATGTATATTGATATTGCCCATATCAATTTTGTATGCAGGAGACTCTTTATCTGTTGTTGACGCATGGGTCCTTGAAGCACCTCCGGGCATGAAGGTCATGGCAGCTTATATGACGCTAAAAAACAATTCAGATAATGTACATGAGTTGAAAGGGGTATCAAGCCCTGAGTTTGAGAGAGTCGAAATGCATCGAACCATTATTGAGAATGAACTGGCAAGTATGGTGAAGCAGGACAGCATGACAGTGAACGCCGGGGAAGTACTGAAATTCGAGCCCGGAGGAAGTCATTTAATGCTGATTAATCCAAAAAAAATATTAAAGAGTGGATATGAAATAGACCTGACCCTCATCCTGAAAAATGAAAAGAAACTTAATACAAAGGCTCATGTCCGCAAACATTCTGAAATGACTGGTATGGAGCACCACAACTAATGTGGTATAGCAATACAATCTATTGAAAGGAGGATAACAAAATTAATGGCCGTCAACCCAATAAAAGGAGGATATAATGAAGAAACTCGTATTTATAGGGATAGTGGCTATGACATTCGTCATGGTAACTTTTACTATTGCGAATGCATTTGGTGGGATCGCTATTGGAGAAAGAATCAGAATGTATAACGCACAAATAACAACAACCGTTAAATGTGTAATATCTGAAGTAGGTCAGGTAGACCAGGTGTGGGGACCGATGAAGGGGAAGTCTTACGGAGTGAACCTGATAGTCAAAACAGACAAGGAGACATTGACCGTCTACCTTGGACCGTCATGGTATGTCAACAGGCAGGATATTAAAATCGGAAAGAATGATATTATTGAGGTCAAAGGATGCAAAAAAATATTTAATGGAAAATTTGTAATTGTTGCGCAGGAGATCATCAAGAATAATAAGGTCCTTATACTGCGTGATAATGACGGAAACCCGGTATGGGAAGGGGAAAAAGCCGTTAAAATTAACTATCGCTAACATATAGAATGTTTACATTGTCTCAGAAACAATGTGAATTACAGATATGGAGTTCCGTACATATAACGGCATCATAAGTACTCTTATTTGATATGTATAATTGACGCCTTAACTGCAATTTTGCATGCATAACACAGCGTTAAATTAGCAGGGCTCCGTATGTTCTGCTATTAACTAAATAGAGTCTGTGTATAAAGTCAAACTTTTAGCCGTCATGCCCGAAGTCTGTAGTCGGGAATGACAAAAATAAAAACAACAGTTTATACACAGACACTAAATAATCATAAGGCTTTTGTGAGCGGACTTCAATATGCATGTAATGGGTATCAGCAAAGCTTAAAGCTGCTGCAGGGCAGGGACATCGTGGACTACCACATCAAATAATACAATCTTCTCATTCTACGGTTAACCGGTAGATCTTACCGGCTGACAGTTTATGATAGAAGTCAATATATGCATCAGGCGGATCAATAATCTGGAAGCCCATTCTCTCGATCATGCTATGTGCAGTATTTTTGCATGACCATATCCTGTTACATTTTAAATTAAAGAAGTTACCTGATTTAAGTTGAAGTTTTAAGTTAAGACAGGAATGCTGGTTATCACTCACTATATTCCTGTCACTTGCCACCTTTGCATACAAACCATATTCTGAAATATTTTCAATAAATGCTGTATGTGTTGAACTAAATGAAAAAAGCTCTGCTTCCAATCCTACATCTATTCTGTTATACATCCTTCTGGCCACGGCCTTCCCTTGTGAGTATGATTACTCAAACATATTTATGATCTTATTATTTTAATATCATGTCATTGACCGTCTGTCAAGGGCTGGCATACCTTGACATTCCCGCATATGAAATATATGGCAGGAACATGTTACAGGGACGAGGTAATCTCTAAATTTTAAGTTGATGGTTTTTGGTAAAAGACAGCCTTCGTACTAAATGCAGGGCAAGGACTGTTGAGAGTGCAGTGGAGCCTGCAAGAATAAGCATTATTATGATCTGATATTTAATTGCTATGAGCGGGTCAGTACCGGCCAGTATCTGCCCTGTCATCATCCCTGGTATCGAGACCACGCCTACTGACATTAATGCATTGATCGATGGTATCATCCCTGACTTTACTGATTCCATGAAATTAGGATCAGTGCTTTCCTGCGGACTGGCCCCCAGTGAAAGGAACAGTTCTACCCGGTCTCTGTCTTTTTTTAGTCCTTCAAACCAGGTGTTTATTGATAGTGAAATAGCATTCATGGAGTTGCCTATTATCATTCCACCGACGGGTATAAAGTAAACAGGATAATACCATGGCTCAACCTTAACAATTATTGACATTACAAACAAATTGATGAGCATGTAGCTCAAAAACATTGATGCCAGTACAGGCAGAAA
Organism: Thermodesulfovibrionia bacterium; assembly: GCA_945787795.1. Taxonomy (GTDB): domain Bacteria; phylum Nitrospirota; class Thermodesulfovibrionia; order UBA6902; family UBA6902; genus CALZJD01. The sequence goes on from CALZJD010000142.1 coordinate 3,761, forward strand.
GTAGGAGATTCTTTTTTCTTTTACCCGCCCGGAAATTATTCTGGCAGCAAAAAAGATCATAAAAGAAAAAAGCAGAAGGACTATCAGAGGTTCATTAATAGAAAATACTGCTTTAAGAACGTATCCGAGTAAAGCAAGCTGCAGAAAGGTCCTGAATGCTCCCATCAGCAGGTCCCTTTCCAATCCCAGCTTTAAATATATAGAGCAGATACCGGCAGCAACAATGAACAGAGTTGCAATTGAAACATTTAACCATGAGATGTTGATTATTTCAGATTGCATTTAAATTACCTGTCATGAATGCTTATCAAGGATATTCTCAACCAGGGTTTTTTCACGAATAGTAAATGTCCTATGCTTCCTGTTTTGGAAGTATACGTCACCATGAGTTGCCATGATCACTGTTATACAGAATGATTCTGATAATAATGAAAGCTGGTTTTCAAGGTTCCTTCGATTAACTTCATCAAGAGAAGAACCTGGCTCATCCAGAAGCAACACTTCAGGCTCCAGTAAAATTGCCCTGATAAGAGCTATTCTTTGCCTTTGACCTATCGATAGCTTAAGGGCATCGTAATTAATTGAAAATTTCAGATGAAAGTGATTAAACAGTTCCGCTGCTCTGTTTTTGTTAAATCGTTTATTGCTGTGGGCATGAAACCGAAATGGAAAGATGAGATTTTCCTCAACTGTTCCCTCTATGAGATGCGGGAGTTGAGGAAGGTACAGAATTGAGCTGCGAATTTCTTCAAGGTTATATTCATTGAGATTCCTTCCACGGAATAATAACTTTCCCCCGGTGATATCATTAAACCGGTTAAATAGCTTTAAAAAACTGCTTTTGCCTAAGCCGGATTCTCCTTTAATAATAAGAACTTCATTCTGCCTGACCTTGAAATTTATGTTCTCAAGAACGTTTTCGCTGTTAGGATATGCGAAACAAATATTATTTAATTCAAAAACATGAGAAATATGTGTCATGCCGTAAGAGTAACATATTTTGTATTATGTGGTTATTCAACAACAGATTGTGCTAAATAGATTCATCATGTTGCATGTTAAATTGAAAATCGAAAAGAAAATTTACATAAATCGGTAATATATTTGACATACTTTGTCTCATATGTTATATTTTTAAATCATAGTGCAGTCAATTTAATTTATACAAATTTATTTATTTATATATTAATTAAGGGATTTATGGGGATTAAAAAGTTACCGGGTATTTGCAAAATTAAAGTCGGAATGCCAGAAAACAACCTGTCAACTCCGGCTTTTTTATTGATTTTCAAATAGGTGCAGTTTTATGGAACTTAAAAAAAATCATAGAAATAATGTAATGTATTACCTTGATAGAGTATTGAAATCGGGGATTAAATCCGGTAATCGGTACTGCTGATGCTAATATTTAAGCAAATAAGTAACTGAATAATAAATACTTACTGTTCTGGCAAAGGATTTGCTTTAAATAACATATAGTCATTAACTGGCAGTGAAAAAATATCATGAAAAAGACGGTTAAGTCATTATTTATTGTGAATCAATTGAATGTGATTATGCTAAACATAGATGTGTCATATTGTATACAAAAATTAGCTAATAAAATTTATAATACTTGATTAATTCTCATAAGAAATTTTTTTCATAAGATTAACTTTAATATAAAGATTTTCATAATTTTGTCACTTTTCAATTACTTCAATTGTAACTGAAAAGGCGGAGCAGTGCCTGGAATATTCAGGGGTTTATTATGCATGTACTATTAATTCTCAACAAGTACGAAGAACTCAAGACTATCACATATACTGTCGATAACATATATATAAATTAATTATTTAACAACGAACATGAAATCAACATATGTATCATCTTTAAAATCTTCCTTGGTGCAACCTTAACTGCTAAGGCGGGTCAGTGTTTATGTAACACTTTTTTTAAACTTGATATAATAGTCTATGATAATGTATAAATCTATTAGATATAAAATATAAGCTTACAGAATATGCTTAATTTACAGCTAATCACACATATTCAGGAGACGGATTTAATTGAAAACCCATTATCAAAATGAAAAAAATTAACTTAAAGTACATTACTTTTGCTCTTCTTATGTTTATCGTTTTTGCCTGCAGTAATCAGAAATCTGTGAAGCCTGTTGCGTTGATTGTTCCTTCATCCAGTATATCGGTTGATTCTGCCTCTTCCCGAATGACCGCTGATAAAGAGGTTAAGAAAAGTAATGAGATTTATGTAAAGGCGGATACTGATGAACCTGTAACCTTAGATGATAGTAACAGTACTCTTGACCCTGATTCAGCAAAAACATCGGCATACAAAGGTGATTATATTTTAGGACCTGGTGATCTTATAGCCATAGACGTGTTTCAGGTTGATGAGCTGGAGGGGACCGTCAGGGTGAGTTCTACCGGATATATTAAGTTGCCTCTTACCGGAAAAATAAAGGTGGGGGGACTCACTGTTGCGGAAGCAGAGGCAGAAATACGTGAAAAACTATTACGCTATTTACAGGATCCGATTGTGAATGTGTTTGTTCAGGAATATAGAAGTCAGAACATCACTGTTCTGGGAGCAATTAGAAGTCCCCAGGTGTACACAGTGACCCGTCAGAATTTTTTACTTGATATATTATCAGTTGCTGGTGGACTCACAAAGGATGCAGGAGACATATGTTTTATACAAAGAAAAGGAGAAACCATAGTAGTTAATATCAGAGACCTGCTCATAGGGGGACAGGTAAGACTTAATGTTCCTGTTTTTGCCGGTGACGTAGT
>CALZJD010000143.1 GCA_945787795.1 Thermodesulfovibrionia bacterium
AAGTAAGAAGTTAAACAAGCAGGACTAACAACTACATTTATTTACGAAGATATGTCTATTATGCGATTTCTTAAACCTGTTAGTTACTTTTAACTTCCAGCTTCTGACTTATTAAGATGCATAAACCCATACTCATCATCCTGGGAATAATGTTCGTTGCTCTTGGAGTTCTCGGTATATTCATCCCGGTTCTGCCCACCACGCCTTTTCTTTTACTGGCGCTTGCATGTTTTGCCAGGTCGTCAGAAAAACTGCATGACTGGCTTTTATCACATAAAACGTTGGGCCCACCCATCAGACAATGGCATGAGACAAGAAGCATTCCCCTTACGGTTAAAATAATTGCACTTATCACTATTTTTATATCAGGTGTGATAACTCTGTTCACAATTGAAAGTCTTAATATTAGGATCATACTGATTGCAGTTCTTATCATCCCTGTTATCATTATATTGAAAATCAGGACAACTGAATCATCACTCTACAAATAGTTAAAAGATGGTCTGCATGGATATATTCTCTGCTCCATAATGAGCAAAACAGTATAATACAACTATATATCATCGACAGGAGGTAATATGGCAAAGATAGCAATAGATGGACACCCTGCAGAGACCTGCGGGAAGTTACCGGAAGCAGGCAGCATGGCCCCTGACGTTACACTTACGAATACCGCCTTTTCTGATGTGTCGCTTAACTCATTTAAAGGAAAGAAAATAATTCTTAATCGCAGCAACTGTACGGAAGTTCAATGAAAAGGCAAGCGGTTTGTCAAATACTGTGGTTCTTTGCATATCTGCTGATCTTCCTTTTGCACATACCCGGTTCTGTGAAGGGGAAGGCTTAAAAAATGTCATACCGCTTTCCGTATTTCGCTGCGTTGCATTTGGAAAAGACTATGGTGTCCTGATGACAGGAGGAGGGCTGACCGGTCTGCTGTCACGGGCCATAGTAATCATTGATGAAGAGGGAAAGGTTATATACACCGAACAGGTACCGGACATAGGACAGGAACCGGATTATGATAAAGCGCTTGAAGCTGTAATAATATAGAATACTTTTAGATAAGGGGGGGTAATGATTCGAAGCAGACAGATTCAACTGTGAATTATCAGGTAATCAGCATCATTCTCATTGACTGACTTCGGGTCTACAGGAAGGTCCGGTACAATAACTTTCATGTTATTTGACGTATATTTTTGAATCTGTTTCGGTATGCCGTATTTCCACGCATGGATCGCTCCTGCCAGCACAATGACTTTCCTTCCGGGATTACCTTTTATGTATTCAGCAAGATACCAGGCCATGGACTGGTCCCATAATACCTGCGCTTCACAGAAAAAGTAAAAAGACCTGTCTGTGTTTCCTTTATACTGAAAAATTTCGACGAGATGATCCATGTACTGCTGATCCAGCTCAGGTTACGCCCGGAGGAATCTTCGAAAGCTCATTATCTGTTAGTGACTTAAAGCCAGTACTCCCTACTTTCCTCGTGATCTCACCAGGAACATTCAGGCCAACCAGAGGAATCCTGTTTTCCTTTGCATACAGAAAAATATCCCGATACAGTTCCCACTGATACCCCCAGTTTTCTATAAAGACTGGGATAAAATCCTTTTCTGCTGTCTTGCCGGAAACCCATGCATCAAGGTCATGCTGGTTTTGCTTTTTAAACATTTCCAGGCCGACAGCAAGAGGCTTTCCGTTTTCATGCAACGCCTGTATCACATCCAGCTGGGTTTTGTGATGGGCAGGGTTATCATGCTGTTCTCCAATAAAAACAATCTCTGCAGAACTGATGTCTTCAACCATATCCTCAAACGATGTGGTCTTTCCGTCTTTGATGCTGTATATTTGCCTGCCTGTTTTGCTTACATGAGCCATAGTAAACAGGAGAACAGATAAGAATGCAGTTAATACAAATAAACTTTCTACGTGAGTTTTATGCGCCATTGATAAGCCTTTCACAAAAAAAATATCTTTTTGAATTATAACATTTCATGACCGGGAACACCGTCATGCTTTACTCTTATACACCAAGGAGATTGTATCCAGCAACGACGGGAATGATCAGTATATGGCTATATGCTCTTTTGCAATGTGTGTAATAATTTACTATATAGTGCCAGGAGCTCGTCAGCCGGTCCTGTAATTGTGTTATTCCAGATAGTGTTTACATCTCTCATCTCAATATTCATTTTAAGAGCAAGTTCCCGTGCCTGATGCCAGGTGGGAATCCATACCAGCTTTTCAGTAATTTGCTCGACTGAGCCGAGAATTTCCATAAATCTCCCAAGGTTGAGTATGAAATAGACACGTTTTGGAAAGGGGGAAGGTACTTTTATCTGTTCCTCAGGGTCCCATACAAAGCATCCCACATGCGGTTTCCATGACAGCCCTGCTTCTTTTAACTGTGCAGCCATATTGAAAACTCTCTTGTCAAAGGGTATCGGTGCTATATCTGTATCCGCATTAAAAGGTGTCGCATGCATTCTTATTCCTCCTGTATTCATATATCATTCTGATAAGAGATAACAAAGGCGGGAAAATATCCCGCCTTCTGTACAGAAAATGCATTGTTTCGTATTCGGGATTTTTTATCCTCCGGCATATCCTCCGGGAAAATGCTCCTGGTCCCACCAGTTTATCTTTGCATGCAGAGCAGCTTTCTTTTTCTCGATATCGCTTTTCTCTGCATTAAAGTCAGCCGGGCATGAAGTGTTCAGCTTGTCAACCGTAACTGATAAATCATCATCCAGTGCATGGATTCCCGTAAGCTGAGAAGATAACTCATCTTTTTTCGGTGACTTATCAAGGTGACGAATAATGTCATAGGCCCTCTCTTTAAGCGCGGTGAGTTCCGTGTTAACTGTACCGCAATAATACTGCGCATCCATAATCATATCTCTTTTTAAATGGTTTGTAACAGAGAATTAATTATTTAGTAAATTCACCTCCCCCCAGTCATTTAATTTACTGTATAAGAATAGCTTTTCTGACTCATTCATAATATGATATATATCATGTTTTACATGATGAGTAAACCTTTTTCTTGATTACTATTATGAATTTTTATAACAGGGCAGCATGTGAATGAAGAATTATCTGATAGTCGGAGGATCTTCAGGAATAGGATTAAAAATCGCCCAACTGCTTCAGGGCCCGGAACGGGAAATAATAATCGCATCCCGAAAAAGGGAAAACGTCCCTGAACATTTTCATGCCGGACACATTGAAATTGATATTTCAGAACAGGCATTTGATGATGAGATGCTTCCTGAAACACTACAGGGTGTTGTATACTGTCCCGGCACAATCAAGCTTAGGCCGTTTCATCGTTTAAAAGACGATGATTTTGTTAATGATTTCAGTATAAATGTTATGGGCGCAGTCCGAACGGTGCGCGTATGCCTGCCCCTTTTAAAGAAGTCGGCCGAGGGGGCATCAATTGTCCTTTTCAGCACGGTTGCAGTGGAGACCGGCATGCCCTATCATGCATCGATTGCGTCTGCCAAGGGAGCTGTTCAGGGGCTTACCCGCTCACTCGCGGCTGAGTTTGCGCCGGAGATCCGCGTTAATGCCATCGCCCCCTCCCTTACTGACACTCCTTTGGCACAGCAATTCCTTTCAACTGATCAGAAGCGGAAACTTGCTGCAGAACGGCATCCGCTGCAGCGGTACGGGAAACCGGAAGACTGTGCACATCTTGCAGTTTTCCTTCTTGAAAATGAATCATCATGGATAACCGGTCAGATTTTTCATGTTGATGGAGGGATGTCATCAATCAAATAACATCAGGGTTAAATCATGAAAAAAACAAATTCACATAAAGTTGCAATCAGCGGCGCAACCGGCTTTGTCGGTTCAAACCTCATCAGTGCTTTTCATAAGCACGGCTGGGAAACTGTACCGCTTGGAAGGGCTCAATTTATACTCAGCACGGAAGAGCTGGCAAAGCACATAAATGGCGTTGATGTAGTCATAAACCTTTCGGGTGCCCCCGTGACCGGGAGATGGACAGAAGAATACAAGAAGATCATGTACGAAAGCAGGGTGCAGGTAACGCGAAAGCTTGTGGCTGCATGTTCAGAGGTAAATACGAAACCAGAACTGCTCATTTCCACTTCGGCGATCGGCTATTATGCTGCCGGGGATACTGTTCATACAGAAGAACAGCATGTCAAGGCCGATGATTTCCTTGGCAATCTTGCGCGTGACTGGGAAGGTGAAGCATTAAAGGCCAGAAAAGCAGATATCAGGACCGTCATCTTTCGGTTCGGTGTGGTCCTTGGCAGGGACGGGGGGGCACTGAAACAGATGCTTCTCCCTTTCAAGATGGGAATGGGAGGGACAATCGGGGACGGCTCACAGGCATTTTCATGGATCCATATGCATGATCTTATCAGAGCATATGAGACGGTAATAGACGACAGTTCTTACAATGGGATATATAATCTCACATCCCCGAACCCGACAACGAACAGGGGATTGACAGAGTCGCTCGGCAATGCACTGGGGAGGCCAACGATGTTGCGGGTTCCTAAATTTCTTCTCCGCATGCAGATGGGAGAAGGGGCGCATGTACTCATGGAAGGACAGACAGTGCTGCCGAAAAGACTTCTTGACAGCGGTTTCCCCTTTTCATTCTCAACAATTGAAGAGGCTGTCAAAGATTGTATTACATAATCATAAGAACGCATCCTTATTACCCATAAGGTCATACGATTCTCATATTAAGCCATGGCTCACCTATGCATGAATAACATGACGTGAAAAGCACAGCTCTTCTGAAAGGGCAAACTGAAAAACAGATTATGAAAGACATCACTCTTGTTTATCCTCACCAGCTCTTTGAACGCCATCCCGCTGTCAAGGGCGGCCGGCATGTTGCACTCATTGAAGATTCACTTTTTTTTGGCGACAAGAAATATATTAGCCGGTTCCACAGTCATAAACTGGTGTTCCATCGCTCCTCAATGAAGCTGTATGCCAGGCAGCTGCAAAAAAAGGGAATTAATGTTACATACATCAGCTATGATCACGAGAATTCCTCTGAAACTGTTCTTGGGGATCTTATCAGGAAGGGCTATGATGAATTTCACTGTGTTGATGTGACTGATAAGAGATTGTCAGCAAGGATAAAGAAGGCTGCACAAAGAGGCAGGGCATCCATTCGATATTATGAGTCTCCCATGTTTCTTACCCCTATTCCCTATATCAGGGAATACTTTTCAGGTCACTCAACATACCTGATGGCCGGTTTTTACCGTGAACAGAGAAAGCGGCTGCACATCCTGGTGAACAATGGGAAACCAGAAGGAGGGAAGTGGAGTTTTGACGCTGAAAATCGGAAAAAAATCCCGCTGAGTATCAGGCTGCCTGAGGTCACACATATAAAAAAAACAAAGGATGTCAATGAAGCATGCAGATATGTCGAGAAAAAGTTCCCCGGCAGTTATGGTACAACCGGACAGTTCTGGTACCCGGCCTCCCATGAACAGGCGAAGAAATGGTTGACACGGTTTCTGGAAGAACGTCTTATATATTTCGGTGATTATGAGGACGCTATCCGCTCAGATCAGCACGTCCTGTTTCACTCTGTCCTCACCCCGATGCTGAATACAGGACTGCTCACACCTGCATATATAATCGAGAAAACGCTTTCTTTTGCAAGGGAAAACAGAGTAGGCATTAATTCGTTGGAAGGTTTTATCAGACAGATTATTGGATGGAGAGAGTTTATTCGTGCCATGTATGAAATTGCAGGGGATAAGCAGCGAACTGGAAATTTCTGGAAACATAACAGGGATATACCGGAGGCATTTTATACAGGAAAAACAGGGATTGAACCTGTAGATACCATCATCCACAGAGTGATGGATTGGTCATACTGTCATCACATTGAACGGCTGATGGTGCTCGGAAACTTCATGCTCCTCTGCGGCATTAAACCCGATGCTGTTTACCGCTGGTTTATGGAACTCTTTATTGACGCATATGACTGGGTTATGCTGCCGAACGTGTATGGAATGAGCCAGTTTGCAGACGGTGGTATATTTGCTACAAAACCATATATATCAGGAGCACATTACATCCTCAAAATGAGTAATTTTAAAAAGGGGTCGTGGTGTGAGATATGGACATCACTGTTCTGGAATTTCATTGCAACGCACAGGTCGTTTTTTGCAAAACAGCCGCGCCTGTCGATCATGGTGCGGCAACTGGAGCGGCAGGGAGCAAAGAGCATAAAGGATCACAGGAAAAGAGCTGAGGCATATCTGACCCGGCTATATGTAAGAGAGGGCGATACATAAGATTTGCCGCTTATCTTATGCGCTCTTCTCTGTCGCCCTGTCAAGCAGCTCTCTGAGGTCCTTTCCTTCGATTTTTTCCTTTTCCAGTAAAAGACTTGCACCATCATCAAGGACTTGCCTGTATCTTGTCAGGATTTCCCTTGCCCGGGCATACTGCTCATCAAGCACTTTATGTACAGCCATATCTATCTCACGTGACGTTTCTTCACTGTATTTCTTCTCCTGAGGCATACCGGGCATGTTCAGGTAAGGCGAGCGCCCGTCAGATTCGAGGTAGACATGCCCGAGTTTCTCATCCATCCCATACTGGGTCACCATTGAACGGGCAATGTCTGTAGCTTTGGACAGATCATTATGGGCCCCTGTGGAGATATCACTGAAGACTATTTCTTCAGCAACCCTT
>CALZJD010000144.1 GCA_945787795.1 Thermodesulfovibrionia bacterium
TGACAATGCCAGAAAAAATCGGTAAATTAGATTTCTTTGTTATTAATATCTATCAAAATGACCGGGTTTATTTGTTATTTTGATAGATACTCAATGTTAGAGGCAAATAATAGATGATACGGTCGTTAATTTTAATTTTTCTTATTTGCTTTCCCTTTCAGGGTATTGCTTCTGATTTTAAGTGGCCAGAATCAGTCGGTGTAACAAAAGAGGAAGCGGATCTATTATTAAAAGGCGATGGGAGTTCAACCATATCGATAAAAATCTTCGGTAGATATGTGATGCTTCCTAATACTTATGTTGTCGATGCCGTTTCAACTCCGGATGTGATTTTTGATGGTGAAAAAGGAAAAGTCGTATTAGGGGATTATAAAAGTTTTGTAAATAGTGAATCATACGAGTGGTATAAGGAACATCAGAGGCGTTCATTTAACTTCTGTGGGCTCAACGCTGTAGAGTATGTCGCTGATGAAGTAACTTTAACTACAATACATGATGAAAAACATTTTTTGATGTATGTGGGAGATGACCCAAAATTATGGAAGGCATCGCTAGTATTGTTTTGTATGGAATGTTGTGAAAATGCCTCTAACAAAGCCGGTTAAGTCGGACATGCCTCCGCAACGCTCGTTTGTGGCGAATGCCACAAGCCTCACCTTGCTCCGGCATGCCGCTTACCGGCGACGTTATATGACAATATGAATATTACACAGGTTTACTTAACACCGGCTGCTGAGTTGGAAGATGGTTTGTTCAGGGCGAAATATCAGAATCAAACAACCTACTTACAGTTATTTGTTGAGGAATGCTTAAGAAAAAATAAACTAAGCCTTGGTAATTTTAACCGGATTGTCTTTGAAGAAGGAGGCGACGGCTCGGATGATTTTAGAATAGTAGGTAATAATGCGCTCCCTGTCTCTCTTGAGAAGTCTTATGAAGAGCTTGAATTCCACAAGTCTGATAGAGAAGTTCATGATTATTTTGTTAGGAAGTATTTGGAAGGCTTCAGAAAATTTGATGATTATTATTTTACATCACTCGAGAAGTACCTTGCGCCATTATTGAAAGAAAAATATAAAGATGATCTTTTCTATGAAAAGAAAATGGGTGCTAAGCGGTTATGTGTTCTTAGGCTGCAGGCAGTTGGTCGTTACTCAAAAGATTCGTTCAAGCTAATCATTAAAACGTTTGAAAAGAACTTATTAACTAAATCAAAAGTGGTGTTCGAGTGTGAGCCTGATATGTTCATTGTAAAATATGCTGCTTATAAAGTTGTAATAACTGACACTAATATCAGCATCATTAATAAAATAAGCGAAAAAACATTAGAGCTAAAGATTGAAGAAGTCATATAAAAATGTATAACGAGACGTCAGGTCTCGTTTATACAACTGTTGGACCTCAAGGCGATCATGCGTATAGAAGAGTTAAGTGGAGATTCGTCAATTACTGGCCTTAAATATGAGGAAGGTAAAGTAAGTTTTCTATATGAAGACTACGAATCAGAAAAACAATACGAAATATGTATTGAGACAAAATCCTTCAAATCAGAGTGTGCCGGAGAAACGGGAACAGTCCACCTTGAGTTAATTAAATTGTCCGATTTTGTTCCGGTCGATTTAAAGTCAAAAGTATATGTAATGCCTGCTGAGTTTGGTGCACAAATGAAAATAAATAGGAAGGGCTTTAATATAGCCTTGGGCCTGAAGATGGATGAGTATCCAATTATGTTTGTAGTTCAAGGAAATCAGCGAATACTGGTGTGTCCTATTAGGTCTGAAAAAGAAATAAATATAAATGAGGTATAAAAATGTATAACGAGACGTCAGGTCTCGTTTATACAACTGTTATGTTTCATGAGATCAAATGAAATCGGATAGCTTAATAGTAATATCAATTGCGTCTCTGTTTGTTGGGGTGCTGTTGGGTGCTATATCAAACGAAAAGGCGTTTGACACAACCTTCAATGTACTTGCTCCGGCAATTGCTACGCTAGTGGCAGCATTCTTAGGTGCTGGGTATGCGTTCAAATTACAAGAAAATGAAAGAAGAGCAAGGGAAGTAAAAGAAAATGTAGCATCAGGTAATAGAGCAATATTTTCACTGATGAGAATGTATAGCAAACTTAAAAATTTCGAAAAACAGTTTTTAAATCCATTCAAGGGAGATAAAACAGCATTTCTTCAAATGCAGCCTACACTTGAGCTGATAAAGTATGAAATTAAATTAGATATTGATTCATTGTCTTACCTTCTAGAGACTGAGCATGGAAACATATTAGGTGAGCTATCCGCCTGCATTGGAAAGTATCAAGGTGCAATAGACGCTATAAACAATAGATCTCATATCCACCTGAATCATGTCCTGCCAATATTAGAGAGGGCGGGGTTTGTTGAAGGCGCCGACTATTCTATAGAGAAGATCAAAGAGTTTTTAGGGCCAAGGTTGTTCGCGGCTATTACGGATGGTACAGACCAAGTGTTTAGTCATACCCTTCATACTATAGAAGAAATAGACAGAATCAGTTCTGAATTAACGAGAGTACTAAAGCAGAGTTTTCCAGGTCATGTAATTATTCGTATGGGAAAGAGGGAAGATAATGAAACATAAAAATGTATAACGAGACGTCAGGTCTCGTTTATACAACTGTTAAATGGTATGAAATCTCAAAAAATCGACTTTAAAGTTTTATTGTTGTCACTGCCCTTGATGGTTGTCTTGGTCACTTTCGTCATTTTTGCTCTGCCGTATTGGAAGCTGGCCCCTTCGATTCTTGCTGGTAATACCGGAATTACTTCCTTCAATTACGCATACTCCACAGCTGGATTCATTATCTATTGTATGTTAAGTGCCTTGCTGTTGTTTTCATCCATGATATTAGTAGTGAAGGTATTAGAGGTAATTACGGGTAAAAAAATCATAAAAACAAAAGAAGAGAGAATGGCAATTAAGAGAAAAATTGAATATGTTGACATTAATTTGTCGTGGTTCACAAAGGTCCTCATATTTCTCTTGGTTCTTCTTTTGTCCATTCTAATATATGTTGGTGTAGTTAATGTGTGAATCATTTAACAAGCGCTTACACCAGATCGCCGCAAAAAACGCGGCTCCTGGTGAAGCGAAACGTTAGAGGGCAATAGGAGAATCAAGTGTCGAAAAACTGGGAAGAGCTTACGGATGATGATTTGTTGAACGTTACTGGTAGCCAATCACCTGAAGTTATTGCGCGATATCAGAGAGTGATGGATAAAAAAACTATCACCGCATTGATGGAAGTTCGTATGGGCCTCTTCGATGTTGTGAAATCTATGCATGTTGTTACCGATAGGATCGAGGCTAGACTTCTTGAGTCTGAAAAGTTACAAAAAGAGTCAGCAGCTTCTCAGTCTAAACTCCAGCTTGTTACTATCCTGTTAACTGTAGTTATTGCTTTGGCTACTATCGTATACACATGGATTACGTATGAATCTGTTCAAGTACAAAGAGAGTCAAATAATATCCAGATCAAAGCGCTAGAAATCAGGTCGAAGGCTAATGTTGAAAAGCCCTCTAAAAATGTATAACGAGACGTCAGGTCTCGTTTATACAACTGTTATGTTTCATCGGTAACGTGCATGTCGCTAGTATAAGAATAAAATGATAGTCGATAAAATCACCCCAAATGAATTCATGCAATATGAGGCGGAGCATTCCACCTCTGGGAAAAATGAATGGTTACTGTGTATTGACCCAAAGTTCAGTAAGTATCAGATAATGCTGAACGAGTTCTTTGAACGAGATGTATACCCGACATATAGGCTAGATAAGTCGGGTAATGTACTTACCGGAAAATATGAAGATAAAGAGGCTATTCCAATAACATTTTCTAGTCTTGCTGAAAGACCAGAGTTGTTATCTGGTTTAGTAAACGAAGGGTATGTTTCAAAAAATGATTCAGTCCTGGCGTATCATTGCGAGTCCTGCAAGGTGTGGGTAATTAAGGATGGAATTCACAGGCTGTCAAAGTGGTTAGTAGAGAAGCTAAATATGAAAATTACTGTATATGAAGTAGCGAGTAATGATTGGTCCCATGCAACTTTAGATATGCCCAATTATTGTAAATGTGAAAAATGAAACATAAAAATGTATAACGAGACGTCAGGTCTCGTTTATACAACTGTTATGTGTGTGAACACCGGCTGCAAATAATCAGTACTAAATGGAGGACTGGAAGATGAAAGGTATAGCTACAGCACTGGTATTGACGGCCATATGCATGCCGATTGTCGCGGCTGCGGGTAGTGGCTATAAGATCACAGGTCAATCCGGTGTCATGTTCTTCGTTGCAGTTGACGTTACACAGAAAGAAAACGAGGACGTCTATCGCCTTGCTGTGGGTAAAGCTTGTGCGGGTAAACCAATATGTCAGGTTCAATTTTGGGTTGGAAGCGCGCCGAGCAAATTCCCATTAACTGATGCTCAAGTTGACTCCAAGTTGGTGCAATGGCAACAGAATCTGAATACCGGGCTTCGTCGGTGGTTGGTGAAATGCAACTCTTCCAAATTGTTCGCTAAAGAAAGAGAGTGCATATAGCCATGCGAAAAGAATACAGACATAAGCGCGGTCGAGAGGGACTTATACCTCAAAGAACATCAAGCATGGTGGCATATGAAATATAAAAGAATGACGAAAAAACATTTGTTAGCTGCAGAAACATTTTCATATAGTTATGCTAACTATGCGGATCACCTTGGTATCAATCAACGATTTGATGAATACATGCCAAATGATATAGATGTTATAGAAAAAGTTGTCAATTCTGGTCAGGGAATAAAGGAGTTAGCAGTTGAGCTAGATGTTGAGGAGGATGTGGCTCAACAAATATTAAGTTTATATGCAACAGCAAAAGAAATTGTGTTTGCAGAAACTGCTGAAGCCTCTTTCAGGAAAGGTGTAAAGTCATCAATATTGCTCAGTTTAGAGTCTGGTCTAAATTCAGAAGAAGACATAGATAAACTTGTGAGTCAAATATGTTACAGAGCATCAGATTTTGCGTATTTATTAGATTTAGAAGAAAAGGAATTATCAGATTACTCTGAAGCATTAAGAGAGTAATTTAGTGTAAAACTCAAAAAGGTATAAAAATGGATAACGAGACGTGAGGTCTCGTTTATCACAGTCGATCAAGGGCTACTTTTCAATTAATACGTCTGCGAAGTGAGGACTTGGTTAAGGACAGCGAACTGGAGGGTATGTCTGAGGATTTCATCAATTCCACGGCACCTAGTAAGTAAATGTTGCTATGATCTTAACTACTGGAATTGAGAGTATTAATGACCGCTTTAAGGGCTAATCATAAACATAAAA
>CALZJD010000145.1 GCA_945787795.1 Thermodesulfovibrionia bacterium
ATAAAGCTGTGCGCTTCTCCGGCGATGTCTGTTAACCGGAATCAAGCGTCGACTAGCAGGCTGGTCTGAAGGGATTGCACTCGATCTTCAGGCGAGATTTAGAGGGCTGGGATCTGAAAAAGCCTTTTTGCCGGCGCTTTCAGGTCTGAGAACCCAAAAGGCAGAATAAGCATGTAGAAGCTTGGATGTAGTACTTCCGGACCCGGGTTCGATTCCCGGCGCCTCCACCAAAAAAAGTGCTTTTAAATAAGCACTTACCTCTTTTAATGCCTCAACAATACCGTCGTAAGTCGTAATTTTCTTTCTCTGTAGTAGGATAAAATAGCCATATCGAGGTTCAACCTCGATATCTCCAGGGAAACCTCCATGGTTCAGAGATGTGGTAAATGAGGTTTATGGAAATTAAAGGCTGAAAATAAGAGATGTGTCCCTATTTTTCCTAAGAAGGTAATCCGGATAGCTCTTTAATGCTCCAGTATGCATCTCGTTTAAACGGGTGATCTTTCGGGGCTGTTTTCAAAATAATCTGATATTCCTGGATGGCCTCTTGTGGCTGGTTCGTCTTTTTATGATATAACCGTGCTATTTGATATCGCACTGCCACATGATGTTCCTGCTTTTTGTCTTCTTCAAGGACTGCCTTAAGATACTCAATTGTTTCTTCATACTGTTTATTTCGTTCACATACCCGTGCCTTGTCCATAAACTTATTGATATTGTATTCTCTCAATCCTTCATCCTCAGATCTGTAACGGCCGCCGAAGATACTCCCAAAAGATGACCCTATATGCTGTATAGGATACATCAGTGCTAATGCAAGAAATACAGGTATGAGAAATAAGGAGCCCTGAAAAAGATTGAAAAAGAAGAGCAACATGATCCAATACATCGGGTCTGATGTCATGTCCTTTAGATTGTCCATTATGTTAGACCCTTTGCCGGAGACCGCAGCTCTCTCTATCTGCACCTTCTTTTTGTTCCCGGGTTTGTGCAATCGTATGAATGACTCTGCCCTTTTTAACTGCAGTGAATCAGGACAGCTTTTCTGAAACGTTTCAAACGCATATTGAGCATCCTCTTTTAAATCCGCCTTTAAAGAGAACTGAATATAGTTTATGAATATTTTCTCACCTATGACGCCCTGTACTTCATTCATGGCTATGAATGGCTTAAGAATTCTGGAGGCCCCGTAATAGTTGCCAACATCTGATAACGTGCTGGCATATTTATAATGAAGTGCAGGCTCCTGCGGCTCGTTATACCGGTTAAGGTATTCCAGAAATATCTCCCCGGCCATATTGTTGCAGTGCTGCTTCATGTAATGCACACGTGCAGCAGCAAGATAATGTTTCCTGCCTTTGTCTTTTTTCTGACTGTGATTTGCATAGTACCGGGCAAGTTCTGAATGTGCATCAGCATGATCCGGATCAATGTCTATTATTTCAAGGAGGTCCTTTTCTGCATCAGCAGTACCAGACATGGTTCGTAATGCATCCGTAGCCCTGTCATAAAGGTCCTCTACTTTTGCGGTCTGCCAGTAGTTATTTACTTTCCCTATGATGATTCCGGTCACATAACCGCCTATATGTGCCCAGTTTGCAATATTATTGTCTGCATTGATGGCATCATACATATCTCGTAATAGCCAGAAGGCCAGGAGATATATCGCATTTATATTTACCTTGATAAACCAGATAAGAACCGGAACAATGGTCTTGATCTTGGAATAATGGCAGCGAAAAAGATACACTCCCATGATTCCTGATATAGCTCCAGAGGCTCCGATAGCCGGGCGCCCATCAAACACTAAGTGAAGTGCACTCGCTCCGATTTCACATACAAAATAAAAGAAGAGGAATCGCCTGCTGCCTATCTTGTCCTCAAGGTAACTGCCAAATACCCAGAGAAAGAGCATGTTGCCAAAGAGATGAGAAAAATCAGCATGCAAGAAAACAGAGAAATAGGACTCCAAATAATAATCCAGAGAAGACATATCCTCATAAGGTAAAAGGTCCCAAAAAATAAAAGTAATGACGTTAATCACGATCAGAGAAATAGTGACACGGGGGGTGTTACTTAATCTCAAATCTGTCCCTACCGGTAACATGTCCCCTGTTATTACATAATCCGTACCAGTAGAATTAATCAATAATTACAGGAAGTTATCAATCACATTCATGTTGTAATAATCATCGCAAAGTGACATAACTGACAAATTCTGTCGTTGAGAAATAATGAAAAGAATAGGACATTGGGATGTTGTTAATTATATAAACTATCTTTAATAAGTTATAGGAGTTAAGCACCTTCCCTAAAGCCGTCATTCCCGCAGTCCTTAGGCGGGTCGGAGCGACTCTCGCGTAGACTCACATCGAGAATCCAGTGTTTTTAATGAGTTCTGGATGCCCGACTACAGACTTCGGGCATGACAAAAATAAAAACAACAGTTTATACACAGACACTAATTAGTAATTGCCGTTCTTGTAACTCATAATTAATGATTTGTAATTGCATTTACCGCTGATTGCTGAGTGATGAAAATAAGAAATATGTCCCTGATTTTCCTGAAATTATTCAATCCTGTGCTTTGTATCACATATGCCCTCATGTTCATTTATTACAATATAATGATACCGAAATATACTTTATATTAAGGTAATTTCAAGGATACATATAAATGAAATTCTTCATAAGCCATTACTCTGACGAAGAAGCAGATGCGGAAGACATACGTAATCACTTATCAGCAGCATTTCATAAGTACAATCCTGAAGTGATCATGACCTCAGGATGTGACTCGCTGGCTCCTGGAGATAACTGGGAGAATAAATTATTTAATGCCGTTAACGAAGCAAATTTACTGCTCGTATTAGTAAGTTTCGATGCACTTACAAGGCCATTGATCAATTTTGAAATTGGTGTAGCATGGGCTAAATCAACCCCGGTTTTATTCTTATGCCATAAAGGAATGGATCCAAAGGCACTTCCGGGACCTTACGGAAGCCTTGCATCCATTAACTTAAACGGCTTAACACAGGAGGGTAAGCTGAAACACATATGTGATGAGGTCTCCAGAGTGCTGGCAATAGAAGCGGATGACTGCGACAGGATCCCGGATTTATCTTTATTTGAACCTGTGGAATCTTTCTTTTCAGTACATCGCAGATGGCAACTTCGCCCCACGGCGCATATCGAAGAAACCTCTGCCGGACTTTTCCTGGTTGGTGCTGTACGAACCTCGCATGCAGATAGAGCACGGCTGGCTGGTTTGACACCGGATGACACATTGTTTGTGCGTCTTTTTTTCAAGGGGAGCCCGGAAGGAAAATATATAAATGCAATGGTATCCGGAAATCTAGCTAACTTCTTCGAGCATGTCGTCAGCGATACCCGTATAGTAGCAAAGATCAGACTTGCCGCAGCGTTAAAGGCGGGAGAAAAAACGACTCCCTTACTTGTCATCGACAATGTTAAAGAAATTGTTTCAAACGATGTGCAGGAGCAATCACTGGATGTACATGCGAAATTAATTGAATCTCGTGTGTAGCGAATAATCAATAATTATTGGTAACCCTGGATCCTTCTTCATTCTGAAGGGAACATAATGAATTCCTCATTTTCAGATTCACTACGGAGCATTCACAATGAGATGTTGTTTTTATTATAGTGCAGAAATTATCGAGGTCCGACCTCGTAATTCATAATTCATAATTTGTAATTTGTAATTCATCCTTCGGAGTATACCTACGGAGAATGGATTCGTAATTGCAGTTACACAGGTTCAAGGCAGTGCTAAAAAGTTTTCGGAGTATTGATGATGTATGTGAAATGTGTGGACTTGACACCACCGGCTTAACCCATCACCTGTTTTTCTCTGTCCCTTAATTTTCTAAAATGTATAATGTAGCTTTGACCTAAAACACATTGACCCCAAACACATAATTTTCAGTCAGTTTGTCAGGACTGTCACGATAAAAGATCCGACCCTGGATACTGACTTCCTTGTCTTGAGTACTGTAATAGTATGTAGCCTACCAGAATGTGCAGTTACGGAACTTATTCAAGAGTGAATATTGGCGTTTGAAATTATGATAGCCTGATATTTATGTCTGATCCTAGAATAGACGTGAAGACAACGTCTCTATCCTACTGGAGAATGCAGACCTGATACCACCGGCAGCCATGATGATGTTTGTAGAAAAGGATGATTTTGATTCTGCTCCTTTTAAGCCAGAAGGGGGGAGTTAAAACTTCGCGGCAATTTACTCTCGAAACGCAAGGGGGCGCCGCTCACCGGGTGTTTAAACATAAGAAGATATGAATGCAGACCGAGCCGGCCGATCGGGTTTGTCTTTGCCCTGTATTTTTTATCGCCTGCAACAGGATGGCCGATGTCCGAAAGATGGACACGTATCTGGTTCTTCCGTCCGGTTTCTAGGAGTATATCGAGAAGGGAATATTCACACCCGGTCCTGATGACCCGGTATTTTGTTTTCGAGAGTTTTGCCCCGTCCGAATGCCGGTCGCTGTAAACCTTAAGAGACTTCGTCTCACTCAATCGGCTCATGATCTCGTCCTCTTTCTTGACGGGTGTCCCCTCAACAAGCGCGTAATACCGTTTCTCAACCTCTTTCCAGCCTTGCTGAAGGGTCTGTTTCACCTTCTCATTCTTTGCAAACACGATCAGGCCTGATGTGTCCCGGTCCAGCCGGTGCACGATAAATATCCTCTCCCGTGACCGCGGGGTACGCAGTTTGAGAAATTCATTCAACTGGTAATAGGCGGTCCTTGTCTTTTCTGTCTCAGAGGCGATAGTCAGCAGGCCTGCCGGCTTTTCTATAACAATAAGATCGTCATCCTCATACTCTATTTTAATACCCAGCATCTGTATTGTTTTTGATTCTTTCTTATCTTTCCTTACTGAAACCGTATCTCCCTTACGCAAAAGATAATCAATGCCCTTTGCCGCCTTGCCATTCACCTTAACGGCCCTGTGTTTCATCAACTGCTTGACCTTGGTCCGTGTATACCCTATATCCATCAGATAATCAATGAGGCTGCGCTCTGTTTTCAATCGATAATCAGCCATAAGGAACGTAGTATAACACCGTCACAACGTAGAGAACGACCGTGGGCAGGGCAAGGCTGGTGAAATCTTTACAGGCTGTTGAAAAAGGCTCTCTTGCTGTCATTCTGAGTGAAGCGAAGAATCTCTAACTGTTATTATGCAATGCGTTATGAGATTCTTCGTCGACTCCGTCTCCTCAGAATGACAA
>CALZJD010000146.1 GCA_945787795.1 Thermodesulfovibrionia bacterium
CATTATTGCGGTTCATCAGTTTAAGGACATGAAAGGAGCAAAGGGTTTTGCCAATGCTGTCCCAAAGCTTATGAAAGAAATAGGGGTAATCGGAAAACCCGAGATCTGGTTTAGCGAGGATGATGAGCATAAATCCTATGCGTAGCAAGAGCGGCATGGTGTCAGGACTTGAATGTGGAAAAAGAATATGGGCAAGGGCATATTCAAGGCCTTACACTTTGTGTTCTTCTATTAAATGTATTTTGTTGGTATGAAACTGCTCATTATTGCAGTGAAGATTTAAAAGATAACACTAATGTGGAGTTATACCTTTTATATCGATTGACTTAATATGTTTTTTTCTCTTACCTGTTACTAGCGGCAAGTCCGATACCTGCTCCAATCAAAGTGCCGCCAATCATTTTGTTGATATGTTTTCCAATTGTGGCTTTTGAAAATAGAGCAACTATATTCTGTCCACCTATTGCGTATAACATGAAACAGCTAAATGCAATAATTCCTACAGTCCCCATAAGCATACTGAATTGAGCGAAGTAATCAGCTTTGGGATCAATAAACTGAGGAAACACAGCAGTAAAGAAAACTATTGCTTTCGGATTTCCTGCCGTCACAAAAGCTGCCTGCAGGAACATTTTACGAAGAGGTGTTGTTGGGAAGGGAAGGCTTTCCGGATTTTCTGAAACAGCCATATTGGGTGAACGCCATATGCTTAACCCAATATAGATTAAATACGCAGCGCCAACCCATTTAATAATATTGAACAAATCTTCAGATGCCAGCAGGATTGCTCCCAGGCCTGCAATAGAGATGGCTGCCTGGATTAATGTGATTGATAAATTGCCCAATGCCGATGCTATTGTTCTTTTGGCCCCATGTTTCATGCCATGAGTTAAAGCCAGCAGCATACTGGGGCCTGGCACAATCGTAGCAACAAATACTGTTACTGTATATATAAGGAAAAATTCGAATGACATGTAATGGCTCCTTTGATGATGATTTAACTGTATGTGTCTTTTCTGAGAGAATCTTCGTTGAAATACTGTAGCCAGTTAAAAACTGCACGCTTACGTGATTCTTCGATTATTGTGTATTTATCAAGTATGACTTTCTCTTTCTCGTACTTGAATGTATTAACAAAGCAATAATAATCCTCTGGCGACCAAAAGCCATTTAATTGATTAAGTTCGTAAGTTGCAGGTTCTTCTTTTTGGTTGAAAATGTTCAAAGAATACACATCAAGCAATAGAGAACCATCTGGTTTTAATAGTGAATGATATTTTGAGAGCATTTTATTTCTCTGCTCCGGACTTAATGCACAATAATCACACATGATCATTGTGATGAGATCGAAACTGTTTGCTGTCTCAAATTCTAAATAATTTGTCAGAACATAATTTATATTTAAGGCTTTTTGAGCATCTACCTGTTTTGCATACTTCAGGGAGTTTTCTGAGAAATCAATGCCGGTAACAATTGCGCCTCGTTCAGCAAGCCTGGTTGTGTACAGCCCAGGGCCACAGCCAAAGTCTGCTATTTCAGTGTTATAGTCCACTCCAAAATGAGAGACAATCCATTCCACAGATCGATCAATAAAAATCCTGTTTCGAGATGAAACATCGATCGATTCATTTAAATGGTATTCAAGCATCTGTTTTGAAGTATGCTCATCTGCCCACAGTTCATCTGCAGTATAAAATTGAAAAGGGGTAGGGCGTGAATTTATTTCTTTAAGTTCTTTTAACATTAGTGACTCCACGGATTACTTTTAAAATGTATTTCGCAAGTTTGACCCCGCACACTTTTAAATCAGACCACTGCATAAATAAGAAAACTTCCGAACAACAGGGTTAACACTCCACCAACACGCCCAAATGATGAAGTAAAACTTAGCGCCCAGGCAAGCAAACCTTTGAACCTGGTTCGCCCTATTGCTCCTAATATAATCGCTGCTGAAATTGAAAGCCAGCCAATTATCTTTAGGGCCAACGGGTATTTAGAACTGTCGGCATATGTAATAAGTGCAATCCCCAGGATTAGTCTCACTACGACAGCAATAATATGGATGCTTATAGATTCCGAATTATTACGAATCAGATTATAAATACTGTCAGGCTTGATAATAATCATAGCTCCTAAAATTGCTATCATGATTCCAAACAGTAAAATAATGTAGATCATTATTTAGTACTCATATCTATAGCGCGAGTGAGAGATGCTCAACCCAAACCATGTCATCATGCCAATAAATCAATATGCAAATCAATAAATAATCATAATCTAAAAGATCACAGCGGTTGAGCATTCACTCCAATCGGTTGTTATATATTTTCTTTTAATTTTTTATTGAGTAATTTGTCGCCAATAAGCCCTGCCAAAAATGCTTGAATAAGCCAAGTGATAAATTCATACATACCTAAATCAAATAATTCAACTAATGGGAAATTTGGATCAAGATCGAATGCCTGAACTATTGCTTCATTTCTAACTGTCAATGTTGCATCGAGTACTAAAAACATAGGGATTATTAAACTATCGTAAAGAGCAAATATTGCAAACAGCAGGAAGAAATATTTTTTTGGTGATAAATTCCAGTTATATTTGTCCTTCAAAGCAGCAAAAGCAATTCCGATTAACAGAATATCTGTAACGTATAAAAGAATTATAGAGAGAATGAATATTATCATTTTATCCTATAGATAACGTATAGAGTTTTATCCGCAGTGCCGGAGGCATTGAGGATAAAACTCTATACGATATGCACATTGCATATATCATAGTAAATTTGTCATTAAGGGAAACTTAGTAGTATTTCATGCCCAAAACATCCCCCTCCATGTTTGCGATATTATGATTGATGGTTTTGTCAGAGTCAAGAGAAAACAACGGGTAATAGGTGACAGGTAATAGGGACATCCGTCGAACGACGCGCGACGGACGACGTTCGACGGAAATTTGTACGTTTAAATCCCTGAATAGATCAATTCGATCCATTGATCGCTCTTGAAGAGTCCATCGCCCCACGTAGCCTCAAGATCAGCCAGTGGCTTGGCAGCGACCGCCTCCTGGGCGGTTTTCCCTTCTGCTTTAAGTTTATTCAGCCGTTCATACGCGGTCCCGAGCATCTGACGGTAACTTGTTAACTGCTCCTTATTTCCCATTGGGCCGTGCCCTGCAATAATTTTTGTGCTGTCATTAGCCAGCGATAAAACCTTGTCCACAGCTTTAATCATCCCCTTGAGGGAACCGCCATGGTTAACATCGATAAATGGATAAAAACCATTGAAAAAGAAATCGCCGGCGTGGATTACATTGGCCTTCTTAAAATAGATAAAACTGTCACCATCAGTATGGGCTTGGGGCACATGCATTGCGTGGATGCTGTCACCGTTAAGATGAAAGCTGATATCCTCTGAAAATGTCACAACTGGTAAGCCTTCCGGGGAAAGGGCTGCATTCTTCATGTTGAACGCAGCGATAAAGGAGCCTGTGCTCAGGCGCTCACGCACATTGTCGTGAGAAAATATCAAGGTGCCTCCCTGACCCAGCTTTTCGTTGCTGCCGGTATGGTCTCCATGGTAGTGAGTATTGATAAGGAATCTGGGGTGATCACCGCCGACCGATTTGATGGCCTCTACAATTTTTTCCGTTAAAGGGGCGAACTGGTCGTCAATTAAGAATGTCCCGTCCACTCCAATAAACAATCCGATATTTCCTCCTTCTCCCGCAATCATGTATATCTTCTCTGTGACCGAAACAGGAATGATCTTCTCGTCAGCAGCGTGTCCGGCAGTTGCAATTAATATGGAACCTGCAATCAAAACACATAAAACCGATATAATTTTGCCAATCATTTTAAACCTCCTTCTGAATTAATTTTTATAGGTAATTGGTTATGGGCTATAGGTTATGGGAAAAACCGTTATCCGTTATCCGCAAACCGTTTTCCGTAACAGACTACGGACGACGGATAACGGACAACGGATTCCGATTTTTTATTTCTGTTTACTTTTGTAATCCTCAATCGCCTTATGAAGGGCATCTGCGCCGAGGTTGGAGCAGTGCATTTTCTGAGGCGGCAGGCCGTCAAG
Organism: Thermodesulfovibrionia bacterium; assembly: GCA_945787795.1. Taxonomy (GTDB): domain Bacteria; phylum Nitrospirota; class Thermodesulfovibrionia; order UBA6902; family UBA6902; genus CALZJD01. The sequence goes on from CALZJD010000146.1 coordinate 4,089, forward strand.
AGCATCGGCCAGTGATGCCTTGGTTATTTTAGATGCTTCCTCGATGGTCTTGCCCATTGCCATTTCAGTAACCATGCTGGATACTGCAATGGCAGAGGCGCAGCCGAATGTCTTGAATTTTACGTCTGTGATTACGTCATCTTTAACTTTGATGAATATTTTCATGGCGTCTCCGCAAACCGGATTGCCTTCTTCTCCTATACCATCCGCGTCATCTATTTCTCCAACATTTCTCGGGTTTGTGAAATGGTCCATTACTTTTTCGCTGTACATGTCGAATCCTCCGTTCCTTCCCATCCTTGAGCATAAGGAGAGATTTCTCTTAATCGAGATATAATCTGAGGGAATGTTTCATTAAAATATTTTATTTCTTCAGTTGTAGTGCCTTCACCCAACGTGAAAACAACAGATCCCTGAGCAAGATGTACCGGAATACCTATGGATATAAGAACCGGTGATGATTTTAAAGCCTTTGAACTGCAGGCAGATCCGCTTGCCGAATAAATGCCCTTGACAGCGAGCATCATGAGCATTGCTTCACCCTCGATATATTCAACCACAAAACTTGCATGGCCGGGAAGCCTCTGTTCAGGATGACCGGTAAGAATTACTTTGTCAATTTTAAGTGCATTGCTGATAATGCTGTCTCTCATCGGCGTAACATGGGCTATGCGTTTTTCCAGGTCCCTTTTTGTGATCTCTGCAGCCTTGCCCATGCCGACAATTGCAGGGACATTTTCCGTTCCTGCTCTTCGTCCGCCTTCCTGAATGCCGCCATATATGAGCGGAACTATTCGTGTGCCGGATTTTAAATAGAGAGCAGCGGAGCCTTTGGGTCCGTAAAACTGGTGCGCCGCAAAAGTCATAAGATCTACACCTAACGATTCAACATCAACTGGTATATTACCAACTGATGAAACAGCGTCAGTGTGAAAAACAACACCTTTCGCTTTTACAATGTCTGCAATTTCCTTAATTGGCTGGATGGTACCGATCTCAGGACTTGCATGTATTATCGATACCAGAATGGTTTCGTCAATGATTGCTTTTTCAACATCTGCAGGATTGACCAGGCCGTTATTATCAACCGGCAGGTATGTGACTGCAAAGCCCTGCTTTTCAAGAAAACGGGCCGAGTTAAGAATGGAATGATGCTCAACCTTGGAAACAATTATATGCTTGCCCTTGTTCTGAAGGGCAAAGGCAATACCCTTTAAGGCAAAGTTATTTGATTCAGCCCCGCTTGCGGTAAATATTATCTCCTTGGGTTTGGCATTAATCAGGTCAGCAGTACCTGCCCTGGCTGATTCAATGGCTTCCCTGGTTTTGATACCGGGTTCATAGAGGCTTAAAGGATTGCCGTAATGCTCTTTAAAAAATGGCAGCATGGCATCCAGCACTTCAGGATGAAGAGGATTTGTTGCCACATGGTCCATATATATTTTATCCATTATGACTCCTTTAATTTTCTTATGAAAAATTTATAATGGTCATCATCTTCAAAGATACCCAGAAATTCATTTCCTGTCTTTTCACACCACTCGGGTATGTCTTCAAGGGCACCGTCATAGTCGGTAAGAATGGAAAGGACCTGTCCCTTCTCAATCTCTTTGACCTGGTCCTCAATGGTAAGTAAATGCATGGGACACATCATATAAATAATATCAGTAGTAGCATCAGCTTTCAGGGGTTCGTCAAGAAAATTCAGTTCACCGTTTTGCAATGTATGCGCCTCTGTAGTTCTCATTATAATTACCCATTCATTTTTGATTCTTCTTTAACCAGGTCGTTAAGATGGATCGTATCAAGGAAGTCTTCAATTTTTTCACCAAGTGATTTCCATAACATTCTGGCAACACATCCATCTATCCGCTTACAGCCTTTTGCTGATGGGTCAAGGCACTGGGTAATTGCCACAGGACCTTCAAGCGAGTGAAGGATCATGCCAACACTGATCTCATGGGGCTTTTTATTTATTACATATCCCCCGCCTGGGCCTTTTCGGCTTTTTATAAGTTTTGATTTGCGGAGTCTGTTCAGCAGCTGTTCAAGATATGAAACAGATACATCCTGACGTGCTGCAATTTCTTTATATAATAGTCTACTAAATTTGTCAAGTATTATATCTCCCCTTCATTATATATGATATTTCATAATTGTCATCCTGAACCTGTCTGCCGACAGGCAGGCTTGTTTAAGGTTCTACATCACTTATAACTATGAGATTCTGAAATAAATTCGGAATGACACAGAGGTCTTTTGTGAATTGCTGGACATCTAAACTCCTACAGGGCAGTTCACAGGTAGAAGGTATTTTTTGACTGTATAAGTCCATCCGCTTTATAATATGTCCGGTAAAATACATGAAACTTCTTTTAATCTCCTTACAATCCAATGCATCTCTTGTAGGAATAAAGTATATTGCCGCTAATGCACAGGCAAATGGTTATGATTCAAAAATACTATTAATACCCGGATACTTGGAGAGCAAACTTCATCCTGAACTTGAAGAGTTTATCAGGG
>CALZJD010000147.1 GCA_945787795.1 Thermodesulfovibrionia bacterium
TGAGCGGAGCGAGTTTAAATTAACTCCCTGGAGGTCGACTGAAGAACCGTTAAAAAATCGGTTCGGGGCGCATTTTCTTGGTTCCGTTCTTTTGTGCGTCCAAAAGAATGAACCCGTCGTTTGGGGGCGGAACCCCATTTATAAATAATCTGGACTTAAACCTTTCCGAGTAAAGATTTGACCTGTATTTGCCGAATAAGAAGTCATGCTGTTACCGGAAAAAGAAAGAAAACTTTGTCCCAATATTGAGGCTCCTCTTGATACCTGCTATTGTAATGAGATGAGAAGTCAGGATGTTGAAAAAGCAATTTATTACTGTGCCAATAATTATGATTCCTGCGAACTCTATATAGAAAGTTGTGCTGAGATTTTTCAAACCACAACAGACAGCATTCTTAATCAGGACGGATGCACAGAAACTTCCTGATACTGTACCGTTCCCTGTTTCTCCTCACTTCTTTACCTATCTGAAGACAATGTCGTATAATATCTTCCAATTTTAAAGCAGCTCTTTTTTCTGCTTATTTCCGGAGGACTTTAATAGTGAATATTACCGTCTGCATAAAGCAGGTTCCCGATACAGCTGAAATCAGGATTAATCCTGAGACCAACACGCTCATGCGGGAGGGAGTTCCCAGCATTATCAATCCATTTGATCTGAATGCAATCGAGGCAGCGCTTCAGATCAGGGACCAGGCTGGCGGCAAAGTTACGGTTTTGACTATGGGTCCGCCCCAGGCAGAGACATCACTCAGAGATGCCATTGCCATGGGCGCTGATGAAGCGGTGCTGCTGTCTGATAAGGCATTTGCCGGATCAGATACGTGGGCGACTTCCTATACCCTTGCAAAGGCAATCGAAAAACTCGGCGCTGATATTATTTTCTGCGGCAAGCAGGCTATAGATGGCGATACTGCCCAGGTGGGGCCTGAGACTGCCGAGTTTCTGAATATTCCTCACATATCTTATATAAGAAAAATTGAAGAGGTCACAGATAAAACAATACGGGTCCAGCGCCTGATGGATGAGGGGTATGATATTGTGGAGTCATCTTTGCCGGTACTGTTAACCGTGGTTAAGGAACTGAATGAACCAAGAATGCCTTCTCTGAAAGGCAAGATGGCCGCAAAAAAAGCTGAAATAAAAATAATGGGTTTTACTGATATCGACGCAGACGAGAACAGTCTTGGCCTCCAGGGGTCTCCTACTCAGGTAAAGAATATTTTTGCACCGGAAATGAAATCAGATAAAAGGATGCTGGAAGGAAGTCCTGACGAACAGGTCGACAGCCTTATACATGAATTAAAGGAGATGAAATGCCTGTAGTCGTCAAGCTGGATAAATGTTCAGGCTGCGAAACATGCCTTGAATCATGCCCTTATGATGCGATAGTCATGAAGGACGGAAAGGCTGTCATCAATGAGTACTGCAATGAATGCATGACCTGTTTATCAACCTGTCCCGAAGGTGCAATAATTGAGACAATTGACTCCTCCAGGAGTGAGCAGAAGGAAAAGACCAAAGCAAAGTTTATCGAATATAAGGACGTTCTTGTTTTTGCTGAGCAGCGTGAAGGTGAGGTTGCTGCTGTGTCGCATGAGCTTCTGGGTGCAGGGCGAAGGCTTGCTGACAAACTTGACGCCGGATTGTTTGCAGTTCTCCTTGGTGCAGATGAAGCTCAGGCCCAGGAACTGATAAAGTGGGGTGCCGACAAAGTCTTTTTATGCAGTGATCCTTCTCTTGAGCAGTTTAACGATGAAGCTTACGCCCAGGTCCTTACTGAAGTAATTGCAGAGCAGAAGCCTTCAATTGTACTGGCCGGGGCTACACCCATAGGCAGGTCCTTTCTTCCAAGAGTGGCCGTAAAGGTCAGGACCGGTTTGACTGCAGACTGTACGTCGCTTGAAATTGATGATGAAACAGGCAATCTCCTGCAGGTAAGACCGGCCTTCGGTGGAAATATAATGGCCACCATACTTTGTCCTGACTACAGGCCCCAGATGGCAACGGTCAGACCGCGGGTGATGAAGAAGGGTGAATATCAGGAAAACAGATCCGGAGAGATTGTTAACATTTCTCCTGAACAGGTATCTTCCAGAACAAGTGTTACTGAGACAGTCAAGGAGGTCTCGGAAATCAGTGTTAATCTTCATGAAGCTGATTTTATCATAGCAGGCGGACGGGGAGCAGGAGGGGAAAAGGGATTTAAAATACTGGAAGAGCTTGCAGAAGTGCTGAACGGCGTAGTAGGAGCATCAAGGGCAGCTGTTGATGAAGGATGGGTACCGTATAGCCACCAGGTTGGCCAGACAGGAAAGACAGTTAACCCGAAAATATATATTGCCTGCGGAATTTCCGGAGCTGTTCAGCATCTGGTGGGGATGCAGTCTTCAGACATGATTATTGCTATCAACAAGAACCCGGATGCGCCGATTTTTAATGTTGCTACCTATGGAATAGTTGGGGACATGTTTGAAATCGTGCCGATGCTTACTAAAAAAATCAAAGAGGCAAAAGGACTGTAAGCAGTTTCTCTCACTGTCAATGATTTATTCTCATTCAATTGGATTGATCCGGTTCATCAATTTTTTTGCATAAATCAGTATATTGTTCTGCATAAAGATGCGAGAGTCTTCTTATGAGATACTATTATTAATCAATGTCATAGATTGCATACGGGGAGAGGAAGGAAATTGATGGTACATAAGAACTCTGCTGCTGATGCTCCGGGCAGATCGGAAGTCAGTCCTTTGCTCAAGTCAAAATCTATCGGCAAGAACTATGTCTATCTTGAATCAGTTGATTCTACCAGTTCGTATCTTGCAGCCATGAATCCTGACGAGGCAGTTCATGGCGCAGTTGTTGCTGCTGACCGTCAGACTGCAGGTCGCGGCCGCATGGAGAATACATGGTATTCACCTCCAGGAACCAATCTGTATTTTTCTATTCTCCTGCGACCTGAAATTGTGCCGCTAAAAGCGCCTCAACTTGCACTGGTGACGTCAGCTGCGCTGATGCAGGTTTTCAAACAGAGATATCCCGGCCTTCACCCCGCAGTAAAATGGCCAAATGATATTCTTGTGCAGGGGAGAAAGCTGGCAGGTATCCTTTGTGAAATGCAGACTGAAGAGGACAGAGTGAGCCGTGTCATTATAGGCATAGGCATTAATGTAAACAGCAAAAGTGAGAGCTACCCGTTGGAATTGAGAGAACGTGCGATCTCTCTGCGAGATGCAACAGGGGTGACATCCAACAGACAGGACTTGATTGCCTCTATACTTACAGAATTGGAAAAGTGTTATGAGCTCTGGCTGCTACAGGGCCTGTCACCATTTATAAAAATTCTCGAGAATAATTCTGCCACAAGAGACCGTGAAATTATTGCTGTTATGCAGAACAGGGAGGTAAGCGGTATTGACCGGGGAATATCAGATGAAGGATACCTGATGCTTGAAACACCGGATGGCTTAATCCAGCTCCCGGCAGGAGAAGTGCATCTTAAGAAGAGAGAGATGTTAAGCAGGGATGAGCAGGGGAGATAGCCATTATCATGCTTCGCAATAATAAAGTTGCTGTCCGATTTGAGCTACCCCTCAGTCAGGACACGGGCTCAGCCATAGTATTTGCTAAAAGGGTAGTGTCCGCTGATTTCACTGAGAGTATTGCAGGTGAGGTGGAAGCCGCCAGATAGTCGGCACAGTTTTATCAATGCAGTTGTACTAAACGTTTGGAGGTATTTTATGTCAACAGTATTTATGTTCCCGGGTCAGGGTTCGCAGTCGCTCGGTATGGGTGCTGAACTCTTTGAACGCTATCCTGATCTGGTCGCTGAGGCAGATGCAATTCTCGGTTACTCAATCAAAAAACTCTGTCTGGGGAATCCTGATGGCATGCTCAACAGAACTGACCACACCCAGCCGGCACTTTTCATCGTCGATGTCCTGAGCTTCCTGGCCAGGATCGAAGACGAAGACATCAGGCCGGATTTTGTAATTGGGCATAGCCTGGGTGAGTATGCTGCCCTTTATGCCTCCGGAGCCTTTGATTTTGCGACCGGTCTCAAACTTGTCCAAAAGCGCGGTGCCCTGATGAATGCGGCTACAGGCGGCGGCATGGCCGCCATTTTGGGCATGGACGGTGACGCCGTAGCTAAGGCCCTGGCAGAACTGGGTGCCGACAGTATTGATGTGGCCAATTTCAACTCCCCGCGTCAGACAGTCATCTCCGGAATTAAGGCAGATGTTGAAAAATTTGCCCCGCAAATGAAAGAAAAGGGAGCTAAGAAAGTTGTTATCCTGAAAGTCAGTGGTGCCTTCCACAGTCGGTATATGAAACCGGCGGCAGATGAGTTTGAGACATTCCTGGCCGGCTTCAGCTTCGGCAGCCTGAACGTTCCCTGTATTGCCAACTGCAGTGCCAAGCCGTACACCGATGAATCGATTGCCTCGAATCTGGTCATGCAAATATACAACAGTGTCCGGTGGATTGACACGATCAAGGGCCTGCGAGAGCAGGGTGCCGATACCTTTGTAGAGATAGGCCCGGGCACTGTTCTGAGCGGCCTGGCACGCCAGATTAAATAATATTGGATCAACTCCAATAGTGTAAACATTATTTTTATCTTATTAATAATGGGGCTCTGCCCCAAACCCCGGTTCATTCTTTTGCACGCACAAAAGAACGGAACCAAGCGAATGCAAAGAATTCAGGTAAATTACTCCTTTCATTCAAAAGATCTTTTTAAGAGCTTTTCAAATGCGCCCCGCATGATTGCTTAATTTCCGTGATATTCCGGTCTGGCCGCTAAATTAAAAAAAACTCCCATGAACCAGAAGCGGTTCACGGTCAGACACTTTTTAATTTTTAACGCGTCCAGACCTGCATATCCCGGAAGCAATCAAAAGGGGGAATAAAAGACAAAGATAAAAAAAATCTTCTGCGACTCTCCTTTACAAGGAGAGAGCAGTATGTCCCCCCTTTAGAAAAGGGGGCTAGGGAGATTTGACTTCCCCATTAGCGATTTTAGGTGATGAAGGAGACCGGAAGGAATAGAGTTAATTTGTGTTTGAGCGGAGCGAGTTTAAATTAACTCCCTGAAGGTTGACTGAAGAACCGTTAAGAAATCGGTTCGGGCGCATTTTCTTGGTTCCGTTCTTTTGTGCGTCCAAAAGAATGAACCCGTCGTTTGGGGGCGGAACCCCATTTTTAATAAAATAAGACTG
>CALZJD010000148.1 GCA_945787795.1 Thermodesulfovibrionia bacterium
AGCTTGATAAGATCAGGATTTCTGCCGGCCTTGGCTGCAGAATGCTTAATATTATCATGCACCAGTCTCAGGGCATCTGCTATTGCCATTGTTTTAGAAGCTTAGCATGTTTGAATTTTAGTTGGCAAGAGAAAACAGGTGATTTTTGCAATTAATTCATGATACTTATGTTATCATTTATTACTATGAGCAATGGCAGAATTCTTGTAGTTGAAGATGAAAGCAAGATAGCTGAGATTGTCAAGGCTTACCTTGAGAGGGATAATTTCACTGTGACCGTTGCCGGAACGGGTAAGAAGGCAATTTCTGTTCTCAGGGAAGGTTTTGACCTGATTATCCTGGACCTTATGCTTCCGGACATGGATGGGGAGGACATATGTGAAACCATTCGTAATGATTCATCTGTCCCTATCATCATGTTGACTGCCAAAAATGAAGAAGAAGACAGGATAAAGGGGCTTGGCATAGGGGCTGACGATTATGTTGTAAAACCTTTCAGTCCCAGAGAGCTTGTTGCCAGGGTCAAGGCCCTGCTGAGAAGAGTAAAGGGGACCAGAGATAAAATTTCCTTTAACAAAGAAGACCTGGTAATTGATGCTTCCCGTTTTGAGGTATGGAAAAAGAAATCGCAGGTCACCCTGACTCCCACTGAATTTAAACTGCTGCAGTGTTTTGCAGACCATCCCGGACAGGTTTTTACAAGACTTCAACTGGTGAATATAATCCTCGGCTATGACTTTGAAGGATATGACAGGACCATTGATGCCCATATAAAAAATATACGCCACAAGATCGAAGATCACCAGAGAAAGCCCACCTACTTAAAAACGATCTATGGAGTGGGATATAAGTTTATTGGCCAGCCTGATGAGGACTAAACTTTTCCTGGCATTCATATTCATCATCACTCTTGCCCTCTTTTCCAATATTATCTTTGAGCGATTGATCATTGAAGATTTCAATGAATTTGTCAGGGGGCATGAAGAAGATAACATCTACTGGATTATGGCCTCTGTAGAGGGTTGTTATCTGAAAAGTGACTGGGACATGTCATTGCTGGGAGAGGCGCTTCACTGGGGACTGATGCTCGGGCTTGAGACGTATGTGGAAGATAGCGCCGGTCAAAGAGTATTGTCGTCATCTGATGTGTTATCCGGCATGAACCCGAACATGATGGAGAGAATGACCTCTTTTTTAAATCTCTCCTCGGGTATAGGAGAATTCATCTGGTATCCTTTGTATCTCAAAGGAGAAGAGATCGGAAAATTATATATAAGGCCGATTGAAAGACTGGGGACGACCCCTTTGAAAGCGGAAATATTCAGAAACAGGGGCAGGGAGTTTTTAATTATTTCATTTCTGATTGCCGGCGGCGGCGCATTGCTGATATCCATATTGTTTACGATCTTCCTGTCCAAACCGATCAGGCGTTTAACAGCTTCATCAGAAAAAATTGCCAGCGGTGACTTCTCTGTCAATGTACCTGTACCTCACAGGAGAAAGAAAGATGAACTGGACAAACTGACAGAGAGTTTTAATTATATGGCCGAGGCCCTCAAGCGGGAAGATGCCCTGAGAAAACACCTTACTTCAAATATAGCCCATGAACTCAGGACTCCTCTGACCATTATTAAGGGAAACCTTGAAGCGATTGAGGATGGGATTATCTCTGATCCAAAGACCGTGATAGACAGAATCAGGACAGAAATTGACATGCTGGTCTCACTTATAGAGGGAATGGAGGACCTTACAAGGGCTGAAGCGAGTTTTTTTAAAAAAGGAATTCATGAGGAAATAGACCTAAAAGAGTTCATCCAGTCTGTATCAGGGAGTATGAGCAGCATGCTTAATGAGAAGGGGCTTTATATGAAAACAGAGGGTCCGGAAATGAGTGTCAAGACTGATCCTGACAAGTTGCATATAATTTTAAAGAACCTGATAACCAATTCTGTGAAATGTACAGATACAGGGGGCATAACCATTAACTGGGGCACATCAGATAATGAAGATGTGGAAGGGTATTTTTTTACTGTCATTGACAGTGGTAAAGGTATGGAAGAAAAGGAAATTCCGAAGATATTTGACAGGTTTTACAAAGGCCGGGACTCAGAAGGGAAAGGGCTGGGGCTCGCTATTGTCAGGGAAATTGTTGACGCAATGGGAGGAAAGATAGATGTGAAAAGCGGCCATGCACAGGGAACGAGTGTAAGAGTCACCCTTTAGGGCAGTTTATGATAATTTCATCGCGCGCTATTCATACTTTCTTCATTATTCTTTATTAGTTTATAGTAAGTCATGAAAGTAATATATGCCCCTACATTATTGATCGCTTCAATTATTTTACTTATGGCTGCGGGAACCGTTCAGGCATTCCGTGCAGGAAAAACCATTACTCCTTATGGCGATGCGTGCCCCCGATGTTCCGATTATGGTACCTGCAAATATACACTCAGTCATGAGGAAGCCAAACAGGCAATGATGGATTATTATCATAAAAAGGGTTTTGTAGTTGAACTCATTCATAAAAGAGGAAGGTTTATTAAGGCAAAAGTAAAAGATAAGAACAGTGTGGTCGATGTTATTATATTTGATCGCCGGACAGGAAGGTTAAGATCAATTTATTAGCGAAGGATAATAGACCGTAAGTTATTAACTCCAGGAGGATTATATGGGAAATAAAAACAAACAGAAAAATCCAGAGGTCCAGAAAAAAGGCAGTTCTACGGCAATAATCATCGGTGCTGTTGCAGTGATTGTTATAGCAGCTCTGGCTTTTTCCGGTAACCTGCCTTTTTTGGGAGGCTCAAAAGATACAGGTAAATCCTTTAACCTGACAGGGAAGGAGACAAAGCCCGTTCTTGATCCTGCAATGTTTACCGGCCAGACACGTCTGGCCTATGCTGCGGCCAAGAAATACCCTGATTTGCTCAACGAGGTTTACTGCTACTGCTATTGCGATCAGCCGCCATTTAAACATGACTCCCTGTTAAGCTGCTTTACCGACAGACATGGAGCTGGCTGACAGCTTTGTCAGAAGGAGGCCTTGAGGGTCGCCCAGCTGCATGAAGAGGGTAAATCCGTAACAGAAATAAAAAGGGCAATTGACAAAGAATTCGGTTCCTAGATGTATGAATCTTCAAAGCCGGGGTATTGATTGCCCCGGCTTTTTATATGTGTGTCCGGCAGGGCGAGTTTTTTGGTAGGGGAAGACCTCTATAGGCCCGGTAAGCGGAACTATTAGCTGACCGGACAGGGCATTTTCCGAGAGCAAGGGCTCGTCAATATTTCTATTTTCTTGCATACAATTAGATATTGATCTGCAATTGTAAATATATAAAGATTATTTGTCCTTTTTCTTTTTCTCGATCTTCACACTAATTAATCTTGACTGAGTTTTTCTATTAAACTCACTATGAGCCCATATTGTTTTTATCCGGAGTTCCTTATGTATTTACGCTCCTTACTAATACTGTGTAAGTGTACCGTCTCTTTTGGCTTTTTTCACGGCATATCCAAATATCATAATGCTGAGCGGAAGTATAACAATGGAAAAAAACATTAATGCTGAGATGTTTGGCAATAGTTCAGTTATCGAATATCCTTTAAGAATCGCCAGCCTCATTCCCTCCAGGGCATAAGTAACAGGAATGAGATAAGAAAGACTTTGCAGCCAGTCTGGCAGTACTGATACAGGAAAGTACAATCCTCCCAGAAGACTGGAAACGCTGGTGAATAACCAGCTGACGGGATCACCCCTTTTAAGAACCATTATAAAACTGCCTGAAATAATCCCGATACTGCCGAAAGAAACTATTGTAAGGAAGAGAATGATCAATGCGCCAGCCAGGTTTGCATCGCCCATTTGCACTCCAAAAATAAATGCACCTAACAGCAGGTACACAGATACTTTAAGAGTTGCCCAGATGAAACTGTATATGGTAGAAGAAAGAATAATTGTAGGAATTTCAGTCTGGGTTACAAGCAGGGCCTCAAGGGTCCCCAGCATCTGGCCTTCCCTTACGGTTCGTGACAGGCTTTGCAATGACACGCTTAGGTAGCTGTAAAAGGCAATGCCGATAAGGACAAAAGAGAAATAATTCCCTCCATATGGCTTGAGATGCTCTGCTCCGGAATTCCCTATAAGTGATGAGACAAAGAAAAACATGACGGTCGAAATGAATATGCCGAAAAATTGTGTGACAAATGCAAACTTGTAACTTGAATCATCTATGAAATCCCTACAGAGAAAGGCTAGGGGTTTTTCTATATACATGGCCGGAGATTTCAATTTTGTGCTCCACTTTTTACTATTTCTGAAAATAACTCTCCAAGGGAGTGTTTCTTTTCAGACAGAGAATGAATTTCACCGCCCGCATTTACTATTTCTTTGATTACACCTGATATCCCCCCATTATTACCTGCAATTTCAACCTCTATTTTTACATTTTCTGAAAAGGAATCATTTGATACGGGGAGAACGTTCTTAACGTGTGGAATACTACTGATCGTATCTAACAAACCGTTTTTTTGATTTTTAAAACTCATGACATATTTCTTTTCTGCGCTGAATTTCTTTTTTATGTCTCCTACGGTGCCTGACAGCTTTACTTTTCCATTTTGTATGATGGCAATGCGATTACAAAGCTCTTCAACATCCTGAAGGTTATGGCTTGCAAAAACCACGGTTTTCCCCAGTCCTTCAACCAGATTTATTTTGATCAGTTTCTTGAGGTTTTCCGATATGACAGGGTCCAGCCCGTTTGTCGGTTCATCCATAAAAATAATCTCAGGATTAGTGATAAGACCTCTGGCTATTGCCAGTTTTTGTCTCATGCCGGTTGAATAATCTTTAAAGGGCCTGTCGGCATCACATGAAAGCTCCATAAAATCCAGTAAATCTGCGATCTTCCTGTCTGCCTCCCCTGCAGGGACATTGTTCAGCTTTGAGAAAAATTTGAGATTTTGTCTACCCGATAGCCTCCAGTAAAAACTTCGTTCATCTGCAATAACATAGCCTATGGCCTTTCTTATTTCTTTACCATGCTTCGAAACTTCAAGACCATTTACAAGGGCCTTACCTGAAGTCGGCAGAATAAGCGTACAGAGGATTTTTATGAAAGTAGTCTTGCCGGCACCATTAGGACCAAGCAGACCAAAGAGTTCTCCTTTATTTATTTGAATATTGATATTATGCAGGGCTGTGATCTCTTTCTTCTGAAAA
>CALZJD010000149.1 GCA_945787795.1 Thermodesulfovibrionia bacterium
GAGAACCTGGGTAAAAGAGGTGTCCTTGTCTGGTTAAAAGCAGATCCCGAGATCATTTTGAAGAGGGTCATGCTGGAGGGAGGGAAGCGGCCGCTCCTTAATGTGGAAGAGCCGCTCAATGAAATAAATAAACTGCTCAATGAAAGACTGGCTCTGTATCAGCAGGCCGACACATCCGTAGATACAAATTACATCACACCACAGGAGACGGCCCATGAAATAATGGAGCAGCTCGGGCTGGATGCACAACACGTCAGGGTCCATCTTGGTGAGCGAAGTTACGATATCATGATCGGGAGCAGACTCGTTGATAAGATAGGCCTCAGAATAAAAGAGTTTAGACCCTCCAAAGTCGCCATTATCAGTAACAAAACAGTATTCCCTTTATACGGGGACAGCATTCTGCAGTCATTAAGAGAGCACCATATCGACCCGGAAATCCTGCTTATTCCGGACGGTGAAGAATACAAGGACCTGCTCTGGACGTATTATCTCCATGGAGAACTGCTTAAGGCAACGTTTGACAGAAGCTCCCTTCTTATAGCCCTCGGCGGTGGTGTTATTGGTGATATAACAGGCTTTGTTGCATCAACCTATATGCGGGGCATTAAGTTCATGCAGGTACCCACTACGCTCCTGTCGCAGGTTGACAGTTCTGTGGGAGGCAAAACCGGAGTGAATCATCCGCTGGGAAAAAATATGATCGGGACCTTTTACCAGCCGTCTCTTGTGATGGTCGATATAGATACGTTAAAAACATTGCCTCATAAAGAGTTCCTGTCAGGCATGGCAGAAGTAATAAAGTACGGGATTATCGCTGACAGGGACCTCTTTGATTATGTAAAGAACAACAAACAGGACATTCTCTCTTTCGGTGACAGCATTATTCATATTATCAAACGTTCATGTGCAATAAAGGCGGATGTCGTATCAAAAGATGAACAGGAATCCGGGCTCAGAGCTATCCTGAATTTCGGCCATACCATAGGACATGCCATCGAAACGGTTACAGGATATACAAGATACCTCCATGGAGAAGCCATTGCGATCGGCATGTGCGCAGCTGCAGAGCTTGCGGTAAAGTCCGGCATATGCAACCCGAAAGAAACATCACATATCAGGGAGCTGATCGAATCCTATAACCTGCCGTCGCTGATACCAGATGACCTGAACGCAGCGGAAATATTACGTGCCATGGAAATCGATAAAAAAGTAATAGCCGGCAACATCAACCTTATCCTTCCCGAATCGATCGGCACTGTCAGGATCGAAAATGATGTTGACAGGGAAATAATCAGAGCGGTCTTAACTGCTTACTGAAATAAAACATTCTATAGATTCAACTCGCTTAACCCTTATTACTCACACAGCCAGGGAGGTAAGCTTTATACTGCAGGTTCTGGCTGTTAGAGCAGGTCCCTCAAACGAGTACGTTCTTCTTCTGTAGGTGCAATGTTGATTGCTCTGTTAATGGTCTTCATGGCATCAAGGAAATTACCGTTATTGATAAATGCCTCTGCCAGTCCCCGGTAGGCGTTAATGTTGGCAGGAGCCAGTTCAACCGCTTCTGAAAACTGGACTATTGCATCGGCAAAGTGTCCTTCTGACATCAGACTGCCTCCATATGCGATCAACACACTGAGAAGCTCTTTTTTTGCTTTATCCGAAGCAGGATCCACGTCAAGTGCTTCTCTGAGATATCCAACGGAATTCTTAAGATTACCCTTCTTTAACTCCTGAAGCGCCCCTCCTATGAGGGCATCGAGAAGAAGATTGAAAGCTTCTTTTTTTGTTTCCCCCGGCGACAGGCGGTAAGCTGTCCGGAGGGGTGGTATGGCATCAACCCATTGACTGATATTCAGATATGAACGCCCAAGATAGATATACGATTGTGTATAATCAGATTCAATTTCCGCAGCTCTCTGAAAATCAGGAATAGCCTGCTCATATTTCCCCTGATTAAACAGAACAAGCCCCTGTTCAAAAGCCAACTCTGCATCAGGGCTGGTCTTTAATCCTGCACAGGAAATCAACAGTATGAGAAAGAAAGCCATATATGTTTTCTTAACTATCATCTTATTCCTCGTGTGCTCATGTTATGAATTATATATAAAGGGCTGAGAGATATCTACTTTTCAGTAATATTATCGCCATTGGGCAGGTACGACGTGGTATGAATTGCACGATGCAAGACATCTCAAACCTTACATCTCATTGCGGCCTTCAAGCGCCTTTGAGAGTGTTACTTCATCGGCAAACTCTATGTCTCCTCCTATGGGCAGTCCATAAGCTATCCTGCTGGTTTTTATACCAAGAGGTTTAAGAAGCTGTGATATGTACTGGGCCGTAGTTTCCCCTTTTGTATTCGGATTGGTTGCAATAATGACTTCCTTTACATTGCCTTTTTTTATCCGCTCAATCAGTTCATTGATTTTCAGTCTTTCAGGCGTTATCCCGTCAATAGGTGAAAGGGCCCCAAGCAGCACATGATACAGCCCGTTAAAGATTTTCGTGTTTTCGATAACAATAAGATTACTGGGTTCTTCAACGACACATATCTTTTCCCTGTTCCGGTGGGGATTACTGCATATGGAACAGACTTCGTCTTCGGTAATGTTATAACAGTATTTGCAGAAACGGGCCTTTTCTTTCAGAGTAATAATGGCATGTGCCATGGATATGGCCTCTTCATCAGGCATACCCATGATAAAAAACGCCAGACGCTGGGCGCTCTTGCGTCCTATGCCGGGAAGCTTTGTCAGTTCCCTGATCAGGTTTTCAACAACTCCGCTGCTCATGAACCGAACATGTTGCCCAGGCCCGGAATATTCATTCCCCCGGTGACCTTTCCCATATCCTCACTGACCATCTGCTGGGCCCTTCTCAACGCCTCATTCACAGCAGCAGCAACAAGGTCCTGCAGCATCTCAATATCTTCAGGATTTACAACATCCTTTTCAATCTTGACAGAGACAATCTCCATGGCCCCGTTTGCAACAGCAACAACCATTCCACCCCCGGCAGAGGCCTCTACGGTTTTCTTTTTTGACTCTTCCTGAATCTTGCCCATCTCCTGCTGCATCTTCTGGGCCTGCTTCATAAGGTCTCCTATCATTTTCTTTGACATAATCCCTCCTTTCATACAGGCACAAAGTGAAATAGCTTCTATCTGTGTGCCTCTGTGCTTTCAGTTTTTAATCAGTTTTATCCTCATATTTAAGTGACTTAACCCTTATAAGGGAACTGTTAAAAATCTTCATCGCGTCCTGCACAATAGGTTCGGCAAAGACTTCATCTTTTATCTGTTGCATGTCCGGTCCGGTCGGTTGCTTTGGAAGAGATGATATTTTAATCCTCATCTTCCGCCCGCTTATCTCCTGAAGCTTTGCTTTAATTATACTGGAGCTTTTCTCGATCGAATCGGAAAGCACAGACATGCCGCCGTTAAATCCTATCGCCAGTTCTGTGTCATTCATATCAATGACCCTGGCTTCTGAAAGCTTGCAGGCAAGCCGGTGATCATCAGCATCTATTTTATTAATAAGTTGCTTCCATGTCTCATTTTTGTCATATTGTTGCGATGGGGCAGGAACATCAGTATTAACAGTTACTGTTTTTTTTTTCGTTAGCGGAGGACCCATTGAAGGAGAAGGACTTTCCTCTGTATCTCCCGGCAGAGGACTGCCACCAGTATGCCCGGAAATCATTTTTAGCACATCTTCAATCGATGTCATGCCTTTAATAAATGACGTCCGTAACAGTCCCAGTTCCAGCGTGTATCTCGGATTGACCGCATTTCTTACCTCTCCTTCAAGCCTGAGCAGCTCAGAGAGAAGTAACGTAAGCTGTTCAATATTTACTTCTGCTGCATATAGCTTATATTTCTCAATCTCATCTTCGGCGAACTCAAGCAGTCCGCCTGCATTATCAGACACTTTAACGATCGCAATATTTCTGAAATGTTCTACCAGCTCCCTGGTCAACTGCCGCAGGTCACTTCCCCTGTCGGTCAATTCCTTAATGATTACAAGTGTTTCAGAAATATTGCCGTTCAATATAGTCTCAGACAGGTTATGAATGATGTCTATCTCCGGCAGACCGAGAAGGCTTTGCAGTTCCTGCTCGGTAATGGCGTCACTGAATGAATATGCCTGGTCCAGCAGTGTCAGGGCATCCCGCATACTGCCCTCCGCAGCCTTGGCTATCATATCAAGTGCCTTGTCCCTTATATCAATTTCTTCTTTATCCGAAATTTTTTTAAGCTGTTCTTTAATCCTGCTCTTTGATATCCTGCGAAAGGCATGATGCTGACATCTGGACAAAATAGTGGACGGGATCTTTTTGGGTTCAGTAGTAGCAAATATAAAAATTACATGCTCAGGAGGCTCTTCCAGGGTCTTCAGAAGGGCATTAAATGCGGAAGTGCTCAACATATGGACTTCATCGATAATATAAATCTTGTATTGTCCTCCTGAAGGGGCGTATTTCACCGTCTCTCTTAATTCCCTCACAGCATCAACACTGTTATTGGAGGCGCCGTCAATTTCAAAGACATCTATAGAAGCCCCATTTGTAATGGCTTGGCAACTCTGGCATTGCCCGCAGGGTCCGCTGCCTGACCGCTTTTCACAATTGAGCGCCTTTGCAAGAATCCTTGCCGATGAAGTCTTGCCCACCCCCCTGGGGCCTGAAAACAGATAGGCATGTACAATTTTGCCACTTGATATGGCATTTTCAAAGGTCTTGACTACGGATTCCTGACCTATGAGATCATCAAAACCCTGGGGACGCCATTTTCGTGCAAGAACAATATAGCTCATAAAGAAGTTATTTGTTATACGTTAATCGTTATACATAATAGAGCAGATGTTAAAACTTATTGCCTAATAACAAATAACAATTAACAGGTTTTAATATCAGCCAGGCCATCAGGTGATCCTGCGGCACACACAATAACTGCTTACCGTTGCTTCCTTCCGGACCTGGCGGAATTTACAGCATTCTGTTGCACAGGGCCCAACGGCCTGACCGAATTTAGCCATTCATTATATGCCATGAACTACATTGAGTGCATGGCACTGAACCCTACGTGGTTCAGTGGCGGAGAGGGAGGGATTTGAACCCTCGAGACGCTATGAACGCCTACACGATTTCCAGTCGTGCTCCTTCAGCCGCTCGGACACCTCTCCAG
>CALZJD010000150.1 GCA_945787795.1 Thermodesulfovibrionia bacterium
ATGCTGTACACGTATTCAGGATATTTTTTAACCACACTTTCAGGAAGAAGTTATTTATTAAGGAGACATGCAAAGGTACGAATTTTAACGAGCTACTATTGTGTCCTCACGCTGGACAGGGCAAATGATTCATTATTAAATGCAAATGGAATAGACATAAGGCCCCATATTACATTACTCATACCTGATGTCAGCAATCAGACAGGGCTCATGAATAAAGAACAATACCTGTCAGAGCTGGAAAAACTGACTAACAAGTATCAATTATAAATATATATCAAAGTTGAACTTCGATATATACCGCTCTATATCATTCCTGAAAATCATAAAATGCAGGGTTATGATATGTGCATAATATAAAACGGTTCCAGAAGATGGGGAAGAGATGAAATACCTGATTATCGGCAACGGCGTGGCCGGCACTACAGCTGCCGAGAACATACGCAAACATGACCATACCGGAGAAATAACCATGCTGACTGAAGAAGGCACGCCTTTTTACAGCCGTATCCGGCTGATTGAATATCTTGCCGGAGAGGCAAATGAAGAGGACATCGTGATACATTCAAAGGAGTGGTACGAAAAAAACAATATACAGCTCCTACTGGACGCTCACGTATCCTTCATTGACCAGGACGCAGAGGAGGCAGTGACTGCCGCAGGGGAACACTTCAGCTATGACAGGCTCCTTCTGGCCACAGGAGGCACCTCTTTTATCCCGCCCATTTCAGGTTCAAGTATTCGCGTTACGGACCATAAAAGATGCAGATGAGATCATCAGTTTTGCTGAGGGGAAAAAGAAGGTCATCATGATCGGCGGAGGAGTGCTCGGCCTTGAAGCAGCGAACAGCCTGAGAAAGAGGGGACACGACATATCTGTTGTGGAGTTCTTTCCCCGCCTGCTTCCCCGGCAGATGGACCCTGAAGGGGCTGAAGTGCTGCAGGCACAGATGGAAAGCATGGGATGTAGGTTTTTTCTCGGGGCAAAGACAAAAGAGATCTCAGGGGATGACCGGGCCAGCGGCGTTTTGCTTGAAGACGGGAGCATGATCGAAGGGGGTCTTGTAATAATCTCTGCCGGGGTAAGGGCGCAGGCCGGGCTTGCCGGAACACTGGGCCTGACCGTCAACAGGGGCATACCCGTTAATGACCGGATGGAAACTGAAAAAAAAGGCGTCTTTGCCGCAGGTGATGTGATAGAACACCGGGACATGTGTTACGGCATATGGCCTGCAGCACAGACACAGGGTGAAGTTGCAGGGACAAACATAGCAGGAGGAGATGTGACCTATGAGGGCACTACCATGTCCAATGTCCTGAAGGTCGTCGGAATTGACCTTGCCGCAGCCGGGGACATTGATGCAGACGGAAAATATGATGCCATCACACATAAAGACAGGGACAATTTTATCTATAAGAAAATCGTGATAAAGGAACATGTCATTTCCGGCTGTATCCTCTACGGCGACATCACGGGCTACAGGAAAATCCTGAAGGCAATAGAGGAGAAGAAAGACGTAAGCGGTATTATGGACAGACTCGGAAAGTGGGATATCAGTGCATTATAAGCGGCTTCAACGAATTAATTCGATGGAGGTAAAGAGCTGCCCGTGTAGCGGCAGTAAATTGGTGTTTATACTGAATGAATGATGAAAGGCAGGTACATCCTCCGTATAATAATCAGCTATCCAGTTGTGCCCGTTGCCGCCGAACTCCCGGGCATCTGTATCAATTACTTTATGATACTTCCCCCTGAACGGGACTCCTAACCTGAAATCATTGAAGCACTCCCTGGAAAAATTTAATAAATATACCATCAGCTGAGAATAGTCCCTGTTAAATCTAATAAAGGCCAGGATATTCTGTCTGTAATCCAGACACTCAATCCATTCAAACCCATTCTCTATATTGTCTCCCTCATGCATCGCCGGGATGTACCTGTACACTTCATTGAGCCGCTTAACATACCACTGCATGGTTTTATGTTTGTGGTCCCATAACGAATCCCAGGGCAGGGGCTGCTCCTCATTCCATTCATTCATCTGGCCAAATTCCTGTCCCATAAAAAGGAGCTTTTTATGGGGCATCCCGAATTGAAAAAGATACATCAGGCGCAGGTTTGCAAATTTCTCAAAATCACTTAAGTCCTCAGTCTTATTCACCATTGTCCGTTTCATATGCACAACTTCGTCATGGCACAGCGGAAGCAGAAAATTCTCTGTATGGTGATAGAGCATCGGATAGGTCAGGTCCCCGTACCTGTCACTTCGCTTCGTGTACGGCGCCCTGAAATACTTCATCATATGGCTTGTACAGCCCAGGTCCCATTTATAGTCAAACCCATGCCCTCCGTCCTCAACCGGTTTGGTCACTCCGCTGGCAATAGTGGAATCCTCAGCTATCAGAAGGACTTCCGGGTGCTCTTTTTTGACAGCATAGTTCATGGTCTGCATAAAACGAAAGCCTTCGGGATTATGGCAGTTTCCATACCGCTGGATAAACCACCTGTGCTTTTCATCAGTCTCAAACTCATAATAATGAAAGTGACCGGCCGCATCGAACCTGAAACCGTCAATATAATACTCCTCAATCCAGTAAAAAAGGTTGGAGATTAAAAAACTTCTGACCTCACTACGGCCAAAATCAAAGTAAAATGTGTTCCAGGCTGTTACTTTGCGTTCAGGGATGGGGCACTCAAACAAATGGTCACCATCATAGCCGGCCAGCCCGGTATCGTCTTTGGGAAAATGGACCAGTACGGTATCCATGATTACCCCGATTCCCTCTTTGTGAAAGGCATCAACCAGCTGCTTGAATTCCGCGGGGGTACCCATTCTGGATGTAGGAGCATAAAAACCGATAACCTGATAACCCCACGACGGCACGTAGGGATGTTCCATAATACCCATCAGTTCAACATGGGTATATTCCATATATTTCACATACGGGACCAGTTCATCTATAAGCTCAATGTAGCTTAAAGGCCGTCCATCCCTGAAACGCCATGATAAAGGATGTACCTCGAAGATATTTAAAGGCCGGGAAAATTTATCCCTGTCCCCGGGTTTTGGATGTTTAAATTCATAATAGTCCTCGATCAGCATGGGGGTGCGGTCCTGTTCATTCTGAATAAACCTGGCAAACGGGTCTGTTTTAAAGCTCCACGTTCCATCAGCCCTGCGCACGGCGAATTTGTAAAAAATACCATGATCAAGGCCCGGAATAATCCTCTCCCAGACACCGGTTCCTCCCCTCCTTTCCATTGCATGGGCATGGATATTCCAGTCATTAAAACTCCCCACAACTGCCACCTCCATTGCATTGGGCGCCCACACGGCGAAACGGACTCCACTGCCCAGATTATGCGCGCCAAGATAGCGGTGAATCCGTGTGTGCTCTCCGATATTAAAATAATAGAGGTCTTCTTCCGGTATTGTTTCTAATTTTGAAGAATCAGGCATAATTAGTATTTAAAATAGGGTTCGAAGATTCAAGGATTCCAGGGTTCAAGTGAAACTGAAATTTGCAAAGATTATTTCCATCACTCGAATCCTTGACTCCTTGGCCCCTTTCTTTTTATTTATCAATTCCAAGGTCCTTGTACATGGACACAATGTCTTTTTCATGAAGTTTATCATTATGTAAGAGCATGAGACAGCGCTTTGCAAATTCAGGATCTTTTTTGATCCGGTTTATCAGGTAATCTTCCACTACGCGTTTTGTGATATGTTTTTTTGCATAAAGGGCGTCCACCTGTTTTTTTGTGCGCTTCAGCCACGAATCATCAGCATATTCATCCTCATACACTGTCTCGCGGCTCATCCACTCCCAGTCTACTCTCTGAAGCCACAGTTTCTCACCGCTGTACACAGAATTAACATTAATGCAGCAGTCGTCAGACACCCAGTCATAGGTATTCCTGTCAACAAACATGCCTCCATCTACCGCGTTGGGAAGATCGACATGCCATCCGGAAAATGTCCTTATATTGGCGTTTGCATTTGCTGTTGTCCTGTATGCAATGGAAAGCTGCAGATACAGACCCTCTCTTTCATACTTGTCTTTCCTGGGTAATAGATGATGAAAGGACAGGGCCGGGCCCGCATCGTACACCTCTATCAGGTCGTGTTCCCTGTCATGGTACCAGTTGGGGCCGTAAATCACTGCGTCAGTCGCTTTTGCCGAACCGGACTGGGAAAGCACATCTGTTTCCTCAATGACAACAGGCCTTGGAACGCAGGTCTTTCTTACCTTTGAGAAAAATTCCCGTTTAAGTTTCATTTATGTACCTCCTCAATATTAGTAGAATACATATGTGAATGTGTGTGGTCAAACCTTTATTTCATTATACGGTATTTGCTCACCTTACAATACCGGTCTGACCCCATCTGCGCAATTTATCATTACTCATGCGTATTTCTTAATTCTTAATCTGTAATTCATAATTGTATTTGTGATACTTTTGTGAAATTTCTCTGCTATTAATATAAAGAGTAACGGGGTAATAAAGGAGGCAACTATGAACATACCATTTAATACACGTACTCTTTGTACCGTCCTGTTTATTCTTTTCACTATTATGACAGGGCAGGGCGTGTTTGCCGATGAAGCACAGGTCATTTTCGGTGTGGGCTGATACGATGTGGGCAAAGAGGCCCTGGAGGGGCGCAACGGTATCAGCAGGGTAACAAAAGGCTGGAAGGGCATGAGGGAAATCAATACAGTGTATTACGATCCTTCGGAGATAACCATCGAGGAGATGGAGAAGGCTCTTAAAAAAGCCGGAACGTATAAAGAAACGATTAATAATGAGTGAACACTTGCCACTGATCTCCCGGTCTTGCCGCTAAATTAAAAAAAGGGCACGGGTACCGTGCCCCTACATTTAACTTGTCATGTCTTGCCTCTGGCACCTGTTTGCTACCCAAACAATCTCCTGCAATGATTATCTGACTTTTGTAACCGTTCCGTTTGCGATTAATTCCTGAAGCTGAGCGAGAAGCGCGCGCTCCTGTGAATCAATCACATGATCCTCTGAGGCGAGAGCAATTATTTCATCATGTTCAGCCTGAGTCAGCTCACAGTCACTGATAGCTTTTTTTATTAAATCAGAGAGTTTTCCGCCGGTTTCGCCTGATTTCATTTCTTACCTCCAGGTTGATATTATAAGAGCAGTTTTTCAGATGGGAAGGATAATACAATAAAATGAATGATATTACAATCCGAGGGATTCGACTTTAACCAGGGGCTATACTACAGGGCTAAAGAGAGTTATAATATAAACAAAAGAAAGTGCGATACCCCGGGATGGATGAAGCTAAGAACCGGGTAGATCGGTTAGTGAGCGGTAGGAGACGGTGGACAGTCTGCCTTTTCAGGAAAGAAGAGGGGGAAACACCTTATCACTCGCAATATATATTCAGGGTTGAACCCTGCCGGGGTGTTGCACATCTTTAATAGAGCCATCTGAAGACAAGGAGCCACGCAGAAGAATGGTGGACGATGATGGACGATTCTTAAAGAGAAATGTCCATGGAAGCTGTCTTTAAGATGACTCTATTTTATGCCAACCCTTACTTCTGAGATTCCGCTCTGCATCCTTCTGTGCTTTTCCCTTCTGAAAAACCATACACACCTGGCAGGGGTAAATTATCGAAGTTGAACTTCGATAGGTTACATCTTAAGCATACAGCTTAATGCGTAACGCTTGTAGCTGAGGAAATGCGGAGACCTTATCTTATAGTCCTCTACAACAGGTGCAGATTGTCTTCCATGGTGACTTCAATATCCAGAAATCCTCTCACTATGGCTGATGTTGCTTCGTCACTGCTCAGGCCCCGTGCCATGAGATAGTGGATCTCCTCCTCAGCGATCTTGCCCACAGCGGCTTCGTGGGACATGTCGATATCATGCGCCCTGCCTTCAAGTTCGGGAATGGCATGGATCGTGCCTTTATCAGAGAGCATCAGGCCCCTGCATTCCAGATGCGCCTTGACTCCGGGGACTTCGCCGATGAGATGTCCGCGGGCAATGATGTCCCCGCCCCTGGTCAGGGCCCGTGATATGATCTCGGCCCTGCTGTTTTTTGCCCGCAAAAAAACACGTGAGCCGATATCCATGGTAGAACCCTCGTCTGCCAGGATCACCGTATTAAATCTCACCGTCGCATTTTCACCGGCACAGACTGCCGTTGGATACATTTGAAGGTCTTTTACCGGTTTCATGCAGATGTAATTGCTCATGAACAATCCATTCTCTTCGACGATTATGGCTGACCTGGGCCGTACGACCATCTGCTCTGACCAGTTATGAATCATGGTAAAAGTGATTTTGGCGTTCTTTTTTACATAAAACTCGGAAATGCCGATGTGAAGACCGGTGTGCACTGATGATGCCGTTGCACATCCTGTTATGATGTTCAGTTCTGACCCCTCTTCAGCAATGATGATATTATGAACATTCTGTGCCAGCCCGTCTTTACTCATAAAGAGACAGGCCTGCAGAGGAAAATCCACCTTTGCCCCGGCCAGTGCGCGAAGAAAATACCCGTGATGCTGCGCCTGATCAGCCTGTGCTGTAAACTGGTCAGCATCAGCATTCACCGCATTCCACCAGTATTTTGAGAGCCAGTCATATTTTTCACGGGCCCCGTTTATATCCATAACCTCCAAACCTTCTGCATATGCAGATGAAAGGAGCACGGAGTGATCAATCTGAAAAAAACTGCCTGACCTGCAACGCTCCTCAGCATCGATGCCCACACTGAGTGATGTTTCCTGAACATCAGCAGGCAGTTCTTTCAACATTTCAATGGACCCGTGTTTTTCCGCGATGCCGGAATAGGCGGACAGGTCAATATCCCCTTTCCTGCCCGATGGATGTCTCCCGGTCTTTATTCTCTTTTTATGAGGAGTTACTGTAGACATGTTATGCACCCTTCATACCCCTTGGATTTGATATTGTCTAAAATATCCCTGGGATTCCCTGAACAATGCAGCCTGCCGTTAAGGAGGACATAGGCCCTGTCAGCATTGACATACTCAAGGATATGTCCGGCATGGCTGATAATCAGCCCTGATTTTATTTTTTTGCAGGGACCATTGCCCTTCTGGAGCAACTCATTAATAACCGTCCCCACCAGGTGGATGCTTACCAGGTCGACCCCGGAATCGGGTTCATCAAACATGGTGAAATCAGGGTCCTGGGCCAGGAGCTGCACCAGTTCACACCGTTTAATTTCTCCTCCGGAAAAACCAAGGTTTATGTCCCTGTCCTGAAATGCATCAAGGTTTAACTTTTGAACATACCTGTTTATTGCTGTCTCGTCAACGTCCTCTCGCCTGTTTACACACATGCGGAGTATATCTCTCAACTTCACGCCCCTGACTGCAGGAGGGCGCTGAAAGGACATCCCGATCCCCCGTTCCGCCCTTTTGTCTATGGACATCCCGGTAATATCCTCCCCTTTAAACTGTATTGTGCCTGTCTCCACAATATACCCCGGAAATCCCATGATCGTATGTAACAGAGATGTCTTCCCGGAACCATTCGGCCCGAAGAGGGCCACTGTCTCCCCGTTCGTCACATGCATATCAACGCTCTTAAGAATTTCTTTTCCCTGAACCGTAACTGTCAGATTTTCAATATCAAGCATTATCGGCTCATCTCCCTTCCTACCTCAATCATATCAAAGAATTGGGGCGCTGAATAGAGATAATAATAAGATGCCCGGTTTGGTCAACACCCTGTACAGATACAACCCTGCGGAGGGAATAAGGAATAAAAAGAGAATGACGAGTAGCGATTGACGATATACGATTTACGAAGTAATACAAGTTCATCATTCGTCATTCGTGACCCGGAAATCGTTCATCTCCGTTCCTTATTTCAGTTAATCAAAAGAATTCCCCGCAGCAGAGCTGCGGGGTAGTTTATTTAATAGTCAGGGTTTTCCGGTATGAGTGTAAAGGATAAAACTATGATCTGTTTTTTATTTTCCCTTTCCATTACTGTACCCGCTACCAGAACTTTCTGGCCGGTGTGGGAGAACAACTTCCTGCCTTCTTCATTGTCCGCAACATTGAAAGTCTGCCCATCGATTCCCACAAGCTGGTTTGAATTATTCATTGTTCCGGTAATGACGCTAATGACAATACCTTCCAACAGTTCTGCGGTTTTCTTTTCGGCAGATAATGCAACTCCTGCCATCAGGACAACCATGAACAGTGTACATACTGCCAGACACATTATCCTTTTCATTTTTATTCCTCCTTTAAGTTTTTTAATTTTACGCTGCTGATTCAAGACATCGTATATGAACGTTTTTCTTCTGCACTTTCTGTTTGTACATTAATTCATCAGCACTGGCAAGCAGCGTATCGATCGAGCAGGGGTATTCAGGATCATAATATGCTATCCCTACACTAACTGACAGATTATAAGGGCTGTTATTTTTTTTGTTATGAATAGCCAGCTGTTTCTGAAGCCGGCGGGCAATGTGTTCAGGATTGTCTCCTTTTTTTCCAACAGGAGCGACAACAAATTCATCACCACCTATGCGGGACACTACATCTGCATCCCTGAAGTTGGTTTTCAGTATATCAGCAATCACCGCTATCGCAATATCTCCTTCTTTATGGCCCAGCCTGTCATTAATTGTCTTAAGATTGTCAAGGTCTGCATACAGGATATAAAATCCCTGATCCTGTCTTCTGGATGTTTTTAATAACTGATCGAGGTGGACGAGAAACCCTCTACGATTATGAAGGCCTGTCATTTCATCAGTGAGAGAAAGCGTTTGAAGTTCTTTCCCTATTTTTTTTTGGTTCTCTATCTGGTTTTTTAATTTTTTGACTGTATGAACAGAAAAAACAATGATGCCGATTGATATAACGACACACAAAAGAATGAGCTTTTCTAAGGCAAACGCTTTATGATTCTGTATGTTCTCAATAACTGTCTCATGAATTCCAAGCGAATAGCATGTTACATACGCTAATACAATATAACAATGCAGAGCTATTACATCTTTATGTTGTTTTACTGTAGTACTAATTGTCATCCCTCTCACCATTTTGAATACAATTATGTTCTGATCTCAAATTCATTGTTATTGATTGCAACTAATATGCCAAACGATAACCTCATAAAAATAAAGATAATATAGTGAATCCATTCTACGTTAAGCATTCCCAAAATCAGTATGAGTAGTGAAATATGGCATGTCCGCACATACAATTAAATTATGAAATGTGCAGGCGCGATACCGAGGACTTTTTTATATCCTTTTTTTGCTTGCCAAATCATACCAAATATTATAAACTTAATTATGAATATGAATAAAAAAGATAATATTAACATTAAAGTTAATATAATTGTTAATGCTACCTAAATCATTCAATAAGTACGGGTTATTACCTCCGGTAGATTATGCATTAACATTAGAGGAGTTAAAGAAGTCTCTCCTGGTTAAAGGCTACGCAGGTAAACCTCCAACCTGGGATTCGGTCTGGAGACTTCATCTGGTTAATAATCTGGAAATTCTGGTTAAACAATTGTGGAGAGTCGCGATTGATAATATATTCATCAATGGTTCATTTGTAGAGGACAAGGACCACCCTAACGACATAGATGGATATTTCGAATGTGATCTTCTGGATTTAGCATCCGGGCGGCTGCAAAGGGAATTAAATTTACTGGATTCCCATAAGATATGGACATGGGATCCCGATAGCAGAAGGTTTGACACGGAATCCATAAAGAAAGAACTCCCGATGTGGCATGTGTACAGGATTGAACTCTATCCCCATGTTGACCAGGACTCAGGTATCAAAGACAAATTCGGCTATCAGTTGAAATTCCCGTCCGCATTCCGTCAATCAAGGCAGCAATACAGGCAAAAAGGGATTATAAAAATAAAAAAATAAAGAACAAAGGAGATTGATATGATCAGGAACGAAAAAGAATATAAAGAGACAATTCGCAGAATCAAACAGGACGAGGCGGTTATTCAGAAACAAAAGGAGTCTCTTGAAAAACTTGATTTAAAGCCGGAGGAAATAGACAGGGTATTAAACCCGATGCGTTCATTTCACCAGCAACTGGTCGAAGAAGCAGGGGTATGAAAAAGTAAAAAGGAAAGATTTTGAGACCATCTCAAGTCTGGAAGAGGTTGGCCGCCTGTTGATAGGCCTGAGAATCGCCAGTGGATTAACGCAGAAAGATCTCGCAAAATGTCTGGGTGTGGCAGAGGCCCAGGTTTCGCGGGATGAACGAAATGAATACCATGGTATTTCGCTGGACCGGGCCCAAAAAATAATCAGGATTTTCGGAGTCCATTTAGAAACAAAGATCGCTTTAGACCACCCGCTGGAGAGAAAAAGAATATTGGCTGCTGCCAGTTAGCACCGGCAGGTTCTCATGTAAGTGACAGGGACCGGGAGATACAGATAATATGTCGACCAGGATTGGCTTAATTGGAGATCCTCATGCAACGCCTGAACCTCTGGCCGAGGCGCTGTCTATATGCAGAGAGGAAAAAGTTGATGTGATCTGGTGCACCGGTGATATCGCCGGGTATGGGACGCACCTGGACAGGACAGTGGTGTTGCTGCAAGACAGCGGCTGCCAGACGATTTGCGGCAACCATGAACAGTGGTATCTTGAGAAAGCCGATCATCAGGTGTCGTCACCGACAAATGACTATATTAAGAATCTGCCGCAGGTTATACAGGAAGAGAGGGAAGGCAAACGTCTTTACATGGTGCATGCAAGCCCGCCGCAGTCCAGGACGAAAGGCATACGGTTGCTGGATGAACATGGCAATATTATTGAGGAGGAAAAACAGGTCTGGACGGAACATTTGATCAAATTTGCTTATGACGTGCTGATCATTGGTCATACCCATCAGGTGTTTGCGGAGCAGCTTGGGGACACGCTGATTATCAATGCCGGCAGTACACGTTTTAACCACTGCTGTGCGGTGTTGAGCCTGCCCAATATGACCATCGAGTGGTTTCCCCTGTCCGGGCAGATGATTAATTACGCCTGGAACTGGGGTGATGAATACAACAATAATACAGAATAAAAAGAGTATGAGGGGTAGCTGTTGACGATTTATGAAGAGGAAAAGAGAATAACGAATAGTGATTGATGATATACGATTTACGAAGTAAAAAAAAATTCGTCATTTGTCATTCGTGACTCGTCAATCGTCAATCTCCTTTCCCATGTAGTAATTCATAATTCGTAGTTGATTATTGCAATGGTAGGCGATACTGGTTTCGAACCAGTGACCTCTGCCGTGTGAAGGCAGCGCTCTCCCACTGAGCTAATCGCCCTGCCTGTTTATATTTAATTCATTTTAAAGTAATAGTTTCGATTCCGCAAGAAACAGGACCTGACGCCAGTTCTGAACTCTATTTTCACTTTCAAGACCTGACTCTCAATTTCTGGGTCATATTAACAAGATACAAAAAGGAGGTCTGGTATATGTACAATCTGAAACAGTCGAACGTATTGTAATGAATAAGTTTTCCACCCCTTTTTTGTATAATACGATACATGAGCTTATTTGATTATTTTATGCAGCTATCCCGTCAGCAGCACCTGAACAATACTTGTGAATGAATAATAAAACAAACAAAGTTATTTATTTCGGAGTAATTTGTTCATTTTGTATATTAGTTCTTCTTGGAGCTTATGCAAGAATCTGGGAAGAATTACAGCCAACGAAGCACATTACACAAACAATATTGCGATCATTTGATCCATATAGCAGTACCAATGAACTGCATTGGTCATTTAGAGGATTCAAGGTTTATATTGTCGGGGAGGACAGACCGATCGATTTTCCCTTAAAGAATTGGGATAACTCTGTGCAGGAAGGAGACACGGTAGATGTAATAGTCCGGCAAAGTTTTCAATGGTTTGGTTCGAAAGACGAATTAGACGGGTTACATATTGATGACCATAAATGAGCTCTTTTATAATAATAAGTTAAGCATGAAGATTTTGTAATGTGCCTGTAAGAATCTCGCCTGGATATTACAGCCTTTCAAACATTGATATCCTTTGTATAAGACTAAACAGGAAAGGTGCAAAGTGATGTACGTTTCACAGGAGTGTCAGGAGCTTCATTCATTATTTTATACGTTCTGGAACATTTTGTAGAAGGACAGGGAGACCAGGAAACAGAAAGTGGAAACAGAAAAATCAGATACAGTTTATTGGGAGCTTGAGAAGGAATTCCGCAATACGACATTACACAGGCCGATGCATGTTGACCGTTTAGAAGCGGGCACTGAACTGGAATATGAAATTACAGGTGTTGCTGATGCGATTAAGGGAATAGTCCGTCTGGTTATTGAGAAATTTGTAGGCGGTGGATTTGCCGGACAGGTGTACCGGGTGAAGGTCCTTGATTTTCAGTCTGATACCGGACCAATAACGGGCATTGAGCCGGGAAATGTCCTTGCCATGAAGATTTTAATTCCCCCTTCCGCATTTTCACGACTGTTTCGCAACACAGTATACTGGGTCGGTTTCCAGGGGCCGTTTCAGCTTCAGGTAAACCCTGCTGCATCTAGGTCAGGAGCTATCTGGCAGAAATTTATCAGGCGCGGGGCAAAGATACGTTTTGGTGATGAAAAGGCGGTCGTAGATATACATGCGACGTTTGTAGACAGCAGAATGGGCAGCTGCGGCGAGTTGAGTGAGTGGATTGAAGGAAGGACATGGCGGCTGGAGGTAGATGAACATCTGGACGTGCTGAAACAATGGAGAAAAGGCAGGAAGGTTGATGTTAACAGGCTTGGTTCGCCGGAATACCGGGCAAAGAAAGAATTTATGGATAACCTGGTTGACCTGTTACACGATATGGGAGCCCCTGAGTTTGCCAGGCAATATGAATGGTCCACCTGCAAGAGTCAGCCGAATTGTTTAAAGCGAAAAGGAAGAGATGAATCTCCTTCTGATGGGCTGACTGCAGTTGATTTCCGGGCAGGGCTTGCACTTTTACCGTTTTTACCTATGAGCCCGGGGGATTTCAAACTTATAGCTAATGGTCTGATGCGGGGAAGCCTGGTGCAGTTTGACCGGGGCAATATCGCCAGGCTGGAGCAGTTTATTGAAGCGCATCG
>CALZJD010000151.1 GCA_945787795.1 Thermodesulfovibrionia bacterium
GATCCCCATCTTTTCCCCGCAGACTCAACTCGGCCCGCTTTCTCAGTTTGGAGTTTGGAGTTTGGACTTCGGAAGTCCGGGACTTTGGTTTTGAGGGTTTTCTTTTACTTGGGAATTGTTTTTCTTTTTTCATTTTAACGCGTTCCCTTTGCTTTCAGTATTTCCACCGCCTTTTTGGGATTATCGATTAGCCTAAAAAATAATAAGGCAATTGAGAGGATAATTAAATTAAGTTTCTCTTTCAATATCTTTATCTCCTGATTACTGATTAATTCAGGGAAAATAGGCAATAAAAATATATTTAATTTCTCTTATTTAGGATGAAAAATCAAGAACTTAATTAATATATAGTTTCAGTATATCAGATAGTTAAAAAGAATCAAAGAGTTAAAGATAATCTCTGGTAACAGAACCTTTCACGGGACTCATCTAATCGGGGGGTTCTCTCTGAGCATAGCGGAGCAGTCCATGAACCATTTTAGAATGCTCTCTAT
This sequence comes from Thermodesulfovibrionia bacterium, assembly GCA_945787795.1. Lineage (GTDB taxonomy): Bacteria > Nitrospirota > Thermodesulfovibrionia > UBA6902 > UBA6902 > CALZJD01. The sequence continues at coordinate 495 of CALZJD010000151.1, forward strand.
ACCTGTCTTTCAATCTGAAGCTAAACTTTTCCGATATTAATCCGATAACTACGTACAGCAGCAACGGACATCACGAACAGTACGTATTATCGCTGTGTGTCCTTTTTGAAATGGAATCAAGATGGAGAAAAGCATGAGATTAGCACGACCTAAAATTAACATTGGAGCCAAGACCCTTATTGCCTTTACCCTTGTCTTCTGGATACCGGTAATAGCTCTTACTGCAGGACTGTATCACTCTTTCAGCAACAGTCTGTTTAAAGAAGAGCTGAAAACTGTCAAGACCAACCTGCGGGGCGCCCGTGTCGTATACGAGGAGAGAACAAAGGCCCTGCAGTCAACGCTTAAGCATATAGCAAATATGCAGAGTATCAAAACAATATTCAGTCGGAATAATAAATTTGAAATTGAACAGCTTCTCATAAATATCGGGAAAGAAAATAATCATATTGAGTTGCTTATGGCTGTAGATGGAAACCAGAAAGTAGTGAGCAGGAGAAATGGCCGCAACAGTGACATCATTATACTCGGCGATGCCCTCTCACGGGCGCTTATGACAGGTGAGACTATCGTCACAACCGAGCTTATCACCCGTGAAATGGTGTCCATGGAAGACGAAACCCTGGCAACCAGGATTAAGGATATCGGGATAGGGCAGTTTGTGATTGCCCCTGTCCGCTCTGAAGATAAAATTGCCGGCGCGATTATAGCAGGAATAGTACTGACCGGGGAGTCCTGGCTTGGAAACAGTATTTATGAACAGTTCGGAGCTGAACTGGCACTCTTTGCCGGTGAAACATTTGAGTCCTTTTACCTGCACACAACAACCTCTCTTCCGCATGCAACCTGGGTCATAGGACAGAAAATGCCTGAATTGCTGAGTGATCAGATATCCCTGGGAAAATCCTACTACGGCGTACCCGATATAAACGGCGAGCCTCACATTGTCGCTTTTGAGCCGATAATGGACAGCAGGCTGCGGGTCATAGGTGCTATCGGTGTAAGCAAAGAAACATATGACACGACAATAGTCGTAAATGAATCAATCAGCCGCATTCTGATGTATGTTGCACCTGCTGCGCTGCTGCTGGCTTTACTCATCACATTTATTATCTACCGTGATATTACACGGCCGGTGAATTTTATCATTAATGCAATGAAAACCTTTGAAAAGGGAAGCAAGGACCTTGTTATTGATATTAAGACAGGAGACGAGTTTGAGCAGCTGGGGAAGGGATTTAACAATATGGCAAAAAGTGTAACGAAAAGGGAAGAAAGAATAAAGAAACACTACCAGGTTGCAAAACTGCTGATGTCCACAATTGATATATCCGAACTCTCAGATAAAATCCTGAACGTGGTTACAGAGGTTACCGAGTCTCAGCTCGGAATCCTTTATCTCTGCGACGTCGACGAGCAGAAGCTCAAGCCTGTTGTACAGTATGGATGCGGTTCGGACCTGCCGGAGTTAGGTATGAACGAGGGCCTGCCCGGGCATGCCCTCCGTGACAGAAAATGTATCATCATAACTCCTGGAGAATCAGATGCAGGTCTGGATGTGGAAATGGGTTATACCAGATTAAGACCGGCTGAAGTGGCATATATTCCTCTGGTTTTCAAAGACAGCAATATCGGCTCTCTTGTCATCGGAAGGGTTTCCCGATTTACGGATGACGAAAAAGAACAGTTCACGTACCTCGGAAACCAGATTTCAGTTGCCCTTGATAACACCATAGTCCATCGCAGGGTCCAGGAACTGTCGATCTGCGATCCCCTTACCGGTCTCTATAACAGGCGCTTCCTTACCACGCGCCTTGCTGAAGAATGGTCAAGATGCGTCAGACAGCATGAGCCTCTATCCATTATTCTCGGTGACATTGATAATTTTAAAATGATCAATGATACCTATGGTCATGACAGGGGAGATGAAGTATTAAGGGAAATGGGGATGGTTCTTAAACAGATGACCCGGAAAGAGGATGTTTCCGCCCGATATGGTGGAGATGAATTTGTTGCTGTCTATCCCAATATGGAAAGCACCGATGCAGCAAAAAAAGCTGAGGCAATTAGAAACGCCCTTATCCAGAGCAATTTTCCATGGACTGATACAGAAATATCCGTAAGCATAGGTGTTGCTACATTTCCGGAGATCAAGGTGAACAGCGCAGAGGAGTTGATCCAAAAAGCCGATAAGGCGATGTACAAGGCTAAATCCGGAGATCAGGACAGGATCGTTGTAAATGTAATATAGCAGCCTGTCCCCCAAATGGCTGCTTTTTCTCCTTCGTTTAAGATAACCCACATCGTTATGTGCATATTTGCGTAACTTCGCACATAATAAGCATTTTTTAATTGACAAATAAGGCTGTTAATGCTAGCTTGTTTATACATATATCATCATAGCTGAAACTCGACAAAGCCAAGTCGTCGGTGTGAATGGGACGAAAGAAAAGGAGTGTTATATGAAACAAAGAGCTTTTGAGAGAATAACAACAGATCTAAGAGTAAATTTTTCCATTGGCAACGAAATCCACTCCGGTATGTTAACCAATTTATCAAAAAATGGCATGTTTATTAATACAAAGAATTGTCTTCCTCCCAAGTCAAAATTTGATATCCTTATCCCCTCAGATGAGGGAGTTATGAGCGTGTCTGTTAAGGTCAAAAGATTATTGAAGGTGAGCAATGATTATGATGGAATGGGAGTTGAGCTTTTGAATCCCTCCCGTCAGTACTTTGAATTTTTCAACAGGATGAGAAGTGACGATATGAAAAATCTGAAATTGGCCAATATAAAAATAAATTCATTTATGTGCAAAAAATGCAACTATATTGCTTTTGACCAGGCACCGACGAAATGTCCATTTTGTGAAACATCAATAAATCATTTTGACAATAATCCTGATTATATAAATATTTTAGAAGATAATGACAATGTCGGAGACTTTGAAAAAAAACATTTTCCGGTGATTACGTTATTAAAAGAATTTGATGCAAAACGTGAATGCAGATTTACTGATGCACACGTAAAAATAGGAGAGATTACACATAAGGTGGATAATGATGATCATATAAGATTTCTGGATTTTTATTTAAATGAATTCAATCTGAACAAAGACTGCATTGCACGAATTAATTTAAAATGCAGAAGGTTGAATCCGGAGGCAACGTTAAGACTTAATAATGTTACTTCAGGAGTTCTTGCTGTAGTTGCTCATTGCAGTACCCACGGGAGTTGGATGGCAGAAGCTCAATTCTAAAAAAACTGTCATCATTAATGTCTCTCAAGGAATGATTCTTCATGAAGAGCCGGATACGTAATGCGATATATGAAGTTTTTTAGCTGTTTAATCCCTTCAATGCAGTTATACACATCAATCCGCCGAGGATTACCAGAAGTATAAGTATTACTTTGATGTATCCCTCTGAACTGACCCTTTTATAAAGATGAGTTCCTGCATACGCTCCTGTCAGTACAAATGCTGAGGATGCAAGAAAGTATTTTAATACTAATGCAGTTGTTAATCCGGTGGCAGCATGAACAACAGCGGTAATAATGGCGCTTGTGAAAAAGAACCCTGTAAGTGTGGCCTTTATATAATCTTTTGACCATCCGGTCAGGGTAGTGTAGATGATCGCTGGGGGGCCTCCTGCACTGAAGGCCGATCCTATAAAACCGGTTCCGAAACCTGCAATATATGCCCATGCTTTATGCAGATTTTTAGGTTGGGGTTTCAGGAACAGCGAATAGACACTGTATACGACAATCAATGTGCCGAGGAGAAATTTAATTACATCTGACTCAACATTTTTCAGAAATGTTACGCCACAGTAAATGCCGGGAAGGCTTCCAATGAGAAGGGGCACGATCTTTTTCTTTTCCATATGATCTTTTAGTGTAAAAGAGAGGTATGACGTCATCAGGACACTTTGGAGAATACATAATGGCACCGCTGTTTTTACATCAATAAATAAAGTAAGAAGCGGCATTGCTATCAGGGCAGAGCCAAAACCTGTCATGCCCTGGATAATACCTGCTAAAAAGAATATGAATGATATAAGGATTAATGTGATCATTAATTGAGCAGCTAATAAAAGCAGCGTATGTATGTTAATTTTTTTTGACTTTCTCTACATAGGGGCCGGGGATTCCAGGATCCAGGGATTCAAGTGAAAGGAAGAATTAAGAATGTAATTAATGCTGCTGTATGTAATAAGATCTTTATTTTTTTATTTGGTCACTTGAATCCTGGACCCCTTGAATCCTCAAAATCAGATTATAGCAACTTTTTTGGAGTTGAGCCAAAATTATTAAATAAAGGGGCAGAAACCGGAAAAAAGTGTGGACATTAAAAAAGCCCCCTGCAGTGCAGGGGGCTTTTGAGAGTTGGTTAATTTTTAACTACATTAACAGCCTTGGGACCTTTTGGACCATCTTCAATCTCAAAGCTGACAGAGTCGCCTTCAATTAGGCTCTTGAATCCATCGCCAGATATGGAAGAGTAGTGTACGAACACGTCACTACCTTCAGCTCTTGAAATAAATCCAAATCCTTTGGATTCGTTGAACCACTTTACTGTTCCGTTGATCATTTCCTGATTTAACCTCCTTACTTTAAACTAAAGTATCAGAACGACGACCCTGGTACAAAAACTTCTGAAACTTCAATTTAAGACTAACATTAAGGAAATTTATTGTCAAGGTTTTTTCCATATAATTATAAGGCAATAAAACATTTTATTTCAGGTCTTTTGAAACCGGAACAGGGGAGGTGATAGAATAAGTGGAGGAGGATGCATGGAAAGAAAATATGATAAGGAATGTAAGGGGGGAGATGACTGTAATGAAGATAAACATCTCTGCAAGATATCCAGAAGAAGCGGGCCTGTTCAGATCAGGGAGATTATCAGAGATGCACGGTTTTTTTGCAGAAAGTGCAGCAGGTCAGCACATGAAGCTGGTCATCTGTGCAAGCCAATGGATTTGTAAATCACAATATTGACATAAGTATGAAAAGGAATTATTCGTCATTTCCGCAGTCTGTTAACCGTATAGTTATTTTCGTAAAGCAGTACTGATAATGAGCAGCGTAATTCCGTCAGCCAGAAGAAGAAGGTTCAGGCTGGCGCTTATGGCATGGAGTTTCCCAAACCGTTTTCTCTCAGGTGAATCATCTGCCAGTTTTTCAACTGAATGGATTTCCTGCTTTACCTGTCTTACATCCGGATGAAGCTTGAAGGTCACATACATATTTATAATCAGGGCAAGCACGATCAGGGCAAGAGAAATTTTATATCCGGATTTTGTAAAAGATAATCCTGCAAAGAGAATAAGTACCAGGGCGATTATAGATAGAATCAGGTTCAACCAGAAATATCCGGGGAAGAGTTTGCCGACTATGGTTCCTGCCATATCTCTGCTGAAGGACCTGAATATGACAGGGGTAATAATAAATGTGAAAATGGTTATCCCCCCTATCCATAATGACAGGACCAGATTATATATGACATGCATGATGTTATTCATTAGTTAGTCAATTAAGAGGGTTCAAAGGTTCAAGTTATTAATTGTATAAATGTTAGAATGTTTCACTTTATGGATATCTTACCATTTTGGAGTTTTCATGGAAATTAATAATCTTAATAACAAAACCCAAAATTCATAATTTCCACTTATAGCTTAAGTATGGACGGTTTTATCCATATTACTGATATGGTCCCAAGGAGACACAAGCTGGCAGCAGTGCCAAGTGCATGCTGGGTGCCGATGTAATGGGCAAGGGTGCCGACCGTAAAATTCCCAAGAGGCGCCATACCAAGAAACATGGTAGTAAAGGAACTCATTACCCGCCCCCTTAATTCGTCAGGAACAGAGAGCTGTATGATGCTGTTGGCAGTGGCAATCATGTTGACACCGCTGACCCCTACAAAAAAAAGCATCAGATATGAAAGCCAGACAGATGAAGATTGGGAAAAGACCAGAAGCGCTGTTGAATACGTCACCCCTGACACTGCCATGATAATCCCCTTTCTGGATGCATCTCCTCTTGTGGCAAGCATGAAGGCTCCTGTAAAAGCCCCGGCACCTGCACATCCCATGAGTATCCCCAGTCCTGTTGCTCCTGTTTTAAGTATGACCTCTGCATAGACAGGAAGAAAGGATAAATAGGGGAATCCAAAAAAACTGATTATGCCAACCGCTATATGGATGGTGTATACAGCCGGGTTGTGAAGAATATACCTTACCCCTTCCCTGAATGATTTCTTTATTCCATGACGGTTGACATGTTTTTCATCTTCCGGTTTAAAACGCATTTTTACCAGTGCGGTTATTATTGCCAGAAAGCTGATGCTGTTCAGAAAAAAACAGTACCCGAGACCAATGGATCCCATTATGAATCCCGCAATGGTGGGGCCTATCATTCTGGCAGCATGAAAGGCAGATGAATTAAGGGCAATCGCATTCAAAAGGCTTTCCCTGCCGACCATCTCTATGATAAACGACTGTCTCGCCGGAATTTCAAAGGCATGGACAGTCCCGATCATAAAGGCTATCGCCAGCACAAGCCAGACATTTACCTTATCTGTTGCCACAAGAATCGTAAGAATCATGGCAAGAATCATCAGCAGTATATGAGCAGAAAGTATGATATATCTCTTGGGATGTCTGTCAGCCATGACTCCTCCTGCAAGGGTGAAAAGAAGAATAGGTGATGAAGCAGCTGTTCCTGCAAGACCCAGGAAAAATGGTGATTCAGTCAGTTGAAACACGAGCCAGCCCTGGGCAGCCTGGTGCATCCATGTGCCGGTGAGGGATATAATCTGGCCGATCCAGAACAGCCTGAAGTTTCTATGTCTTAAAGAATCAAGTGGTTTGACAGAATTCATGACCAATAATGATAACATAGCAAATACGGTTCGAACGGTTTGAACCGCTTGAACAGTTCAAACGGTTACTATTGTGTTATAATTTTTCCGTGAACGTGTTTCGAGTACAGGTAATTATTATATGTTGCATGGCTTTTATGATGCAGGCCTGTGAACCGGCATCTGACACATCTGATGGCAGGCTGATTGTCATTACCACTATCCCTCCTATTTACAGCTTTACAAAAAACATAACCGGAGATACTGCCAATGTTGAAAATCTCCTTCCTCATGGGGCTGAACCCCATGATTATTCATTTGGCCCTGCTGACATAAAAAAGGTCTCAAAAGCACAGATTATCATAAAGAACGGTCTTGGTCTTGAAACATGGCTTGACAAGCTTCTTGCCTCTGCAGCGGAAAATGCCGCAGCCATTGGTCAGGAGCTTTTTGTTGTGGATTCAAGTTCAGGAATTGATGTCATGGACAATGATCCTCATATATGGCTCTCACCTGCCAGGGCGGTAACACAGGTAAAAAACATCAGGGACGCCCTGATCAGGGTTGATACAGTGCATGCTGAAACCTATGCAAGGAATGCAGCTTATTATATTGCCCGTCTTCAGACATTAAGCAATGAGATCACTGCTTCCATAAGTACATTTAAGAGAAAAGAGTTTGTTGCCTTTCATTCCGCATTTAAATATTTTGCTGATGATTACGGGCTGGATCAGGCAGCAGTTATACAGAAGTCCCCGGGCATTGAATCTTCGCCAACCGGAATTGCCAGAGTCATGGACATAATCAGGGAAAGAGATATTAAGGTTATTTTTTCAGAACCTGGTTCTTCCCATAAAATAGTTAATTCAATAGCCGGCGATCTTGGTCTGGAGGTATTTGCTCTTGATACCCTTGAAACAGGCTCTCTCTCAAAGGACTGGTATGAAAATAAAATGAGGGCAAACCTTGAAGTATTAAAAATAGCGCTTAATAAATGAATATCATAGTTATCCGGCAGAGTACGAATATTTTTTAACAGGATGAGTTAATGGATGCATTAAGCGTAGAAAATCTCTGTGTTACGGCCAATGAAAGGCATCTGCTGGAGAACATAACGTTCTCTATCAAGCAGGGCATGGTGGTTGCCATCATTGGTCCAAACGGTGCTGGCAAGACCACCCTGGTAAAGGCCATTCTTGGACTGGTCCCCTATCAACAGGGATCGGTATTAATCTATGGACGTCCCATAGGCAATGGTGATCTGTCTTCCAAAGTAGGGTATGTTCCCCAGAAGCTGGAGTTTGACAGGTCATTTCCGCTGACCGTTTCAGAGCTTCTTCATTTCACAGTCCCTCCTGCCTTTTTCCTGCCTTTTCATAAGAAAAAGCAGGAGGATGAACATATCCGCAGTCTTCTCGAAGTTGTAGGGGCACAGGACCTTAAGAACAGGAGCATCGGCAGCCTGTCAGGCGGAGAACTTCAAAGGGTCATGATCGCAAAGGCCATTGTGAATGACCCTAAAATACTCTTTCTGGACGAACCCGCTTCAGGCGTTGACATAGAAGGACAGGAGAGGTTCCATGATCTTGTCATGAGACTTAACAGGGAAAAAGGACTTACGGTCATTCTCATATCCCATGACTTAAATGTGGTATACCGGTATGCTGATGATGTGCTTTGCCTGAACAGAAAACTGGTCTGCAACGGAAAACCGGCGGAAATGCTGACTGATGAGGTGATCAAAAGTGTATACGGAGAGATGATGGGAGGTTATAGGCACAGCTGTCATGACCATGATTAGTGAGTTCATGGCATATCCATTTATTCAGAGGGCCTTCATAGCTTCTGTCATGGTGGGCATCCTCTGCCCTTTTGTGGGGAACTTCGTTGTACTCCGGAAGATGTCTTTTTTCTCTGATGCCATTTCTCATTCGGCCTTTGCAGGGATTGCGGTCGGGGCATTACTGGGCATTGACCTGTCCCTGTCATCCATTGTGATGGCAGTTATCATTTCTTTTATTATTGCCTATCTGTCGGAAAGGACCAGCCTGTCCCATGACACGATTATAGGTGTTGCATTTTCCGGCGCTATCGCATCAGGGATGCTGATTATGGGAATGATGAAGGGTTACCGGGCTGATCTGTATTCGTATCTCTTTGGAGACATCCTTGCCATTTCAAGGGCCGATCTTTTTATAATCCTGTCCGTGGGAGTGCTGACTGTAGTGACCATGCTCGCTTTTTTAAAATCTTTCCTCCAGATCACCTTTAACAGGGAACTGGCCCAGGTCGAGGGAATTAATGTAGCCTCAAGATAATAGGTATTATACTTGTCACGTCACTGATCATAGTACCTGCTGCTGCTGCAAAGAATGTTGCAGCCAACATGAGGCAGCTCTTCAGCTATTCAAGTTTTTTCGGTGTAATCTCAGGTATTGTGGGGCTTGCCGGATCAGTATACCTTGATACAGCATCCGGACCTACTATTGTACTTGTCAGTATCGGAATATTTATATTGACCCTGTTAAAAAGCAGGACTGTTTAATCGTTACAGGTTGAATTTCAGTTCAAAGTACATTCTTTATTATTCCAGCAAATCTTTTCAGAAGCAATTCCCGAAGCGGGTCTCTTCTGACGGTTGTTCGGACATGAGCTGGTGCTACAATGCAGCTTTTTCTTTATTCCTGCTGAGTATCCGGTAGACTATATAACCGGCTGCAAGGGTCCCCAGGCCGGTAAGTGTTGAAATGGGTTGAGATGTGATACTCCAGACGGTCATCCAGAGGGTAAACAGAATAAATACAACGGGGGTAACAGGGTATCCCCAGCATATTTTTGTTATGGTCCTGTTTTTTCGACGCACCAGAAAAAGGGTAAACACCGCAAGCATTGCGAATATGTTCAGGGTAAAACCGATATATATCAGGAGAGATCCGAATGTTGAGGTAAGAACAAAGACGATTGCTATTGCGGCCTGTAACACAACTGCCAGCGATGGTACCCTGTGTGTATTCAGTTTCGCGAAAGCCTTTGGGAAAATGTTATCAATGGCCATTGCTTCATATACACGCGGTCCTGTGATAATCATGGCGCTGACAGTGGAAATAAGACCAATGGAAATAAGAAAAGAAATCGTAATACTACCTTTAGATCCCCACAGGGCCGAGGCTGCTGTACTTGCTATGCTTTCCACCCCGGCAATTTTTTCTATAGGAACCGCCCTGAGATAGGCATAATTAACCAGTATATAAAGAAGGGTCACGATTACGGTCCCACTCATGAGGGCAAGGGGCAGATTCTTTTCAGGCCTGCTTATTTCCGCCCCGATGTATGAGGCAGCGTTCCATCCGAAATATGCAAAAGCCACAAAAATCAGGACAACGGCAGAAGAGGGGCCAAACCAGAAGTCAGGATTGATGTCAAAAATTATCCCGCCATCATGGCCTGGCGCGGCAATCATGACCCCTGCGACAAAACCGAGGACTATCAGGACCTTTAATATAACAAGCAGCATTTGTACCCTGGAGCCGAGGCGAAGATCATACGCATGTAATGTGGAAAGCAGGAGTATTGTTATGACTGCCATGGGAGCGGAAGGCCAGCCAGGGATGACTTGCTGCATATATATCTGCATGGCCATGGCTGCTGCTGCGATCGGCGCTGAAAACCCTACAATGAGTGAAACCCAGCCGGACAAAAAACCGAGTGAAGGATGGAGAATACGGCTGATATAATAATATTCGCCTCCTGATTCAGGCATGTTCGCCCCGAGTTCTCCATAACAAAGCGCTCCGCACAGGGCAAGTATTCCGCCTATCAGCCAGGCAATGAGTATATCTCCGCCCCGTGCGCCCATGTCAGCCATGAGACCGGTAGTGGTAAAAATACCTGTC
>CALZJD010000152.1 GCA_945787795.1 Thermodesulfovibrionia bacterium
CTTTGATATATATTTATAATTGATACTTGTTAGTCAGTTTTTCCAGCTCTGACAGGTATTGTTCTTTATTCATGAGCCCGGTCTGATTGCTGACATCAGGAATCAGTAATGTAATATGGGGCCTTATGTCTATTCCATTTGCATTTAATAATGAATCATTTGCCCTGTCCAGCGTAAGGACACAATAGTAAGTAGTTAAAATTCGTACCTTTGCATGTCTCCTTAATAAATAACTTCTTCCTGAAAGTGTGGTTAAAAAATATCCTGAATACGTGTACAGCATTTTAAGAGAAGGGCGATGTATTTCCCTTTCATCGGAATGGTTATTTATGGTAAACCACAAATAGAAGTTCTCCATGATTGATTCAATAATATCTGACTCATTTTCTAAAATATCTTTTATCAGATTGATACGTTTTATGCCAAGGACCCTGAAGAAGTGCGCCATATTTCTATACAGCGTGTACAGAGATTCTGTTTCACCCGCTAAAAGAGGAAGCTGGGAAGACAATTCTTTAATGGTCAGTTGAAATTGCTGATATGCACCCCCTTCCAGCTGATACGCAGAAACATACTCCTGTGAATCAAGATATGAAAAAAACGCTGTTATCCGGCGCGTTATTTCTTCTTCGCTTATCTGTTTGTCCTTCTGTAAAACGTCCGTTGCTATCTCTCCAAATGCTTCAGCAAGCCTTTCATTGGGAACAGGGCTCTTCTCACGTGCCTGAAGTTCCTCCTGAAACTGCATTCTGACAGTTTCCAGCTCTGTTTTATGCCAGTTTATAATAAGGGTATAGGCAAGGTAGCCAGCGGCTCCGAGAACCAAAATTACTATTGAAACCGTTATAAATCTTCTCATGCTAAATAATATATTATCCTTACAGGAATATGAAAGGTTTTTATTTCCTGCTCAGGAAAGGGGGAGAGGAAATGAGAATGATGAATTAAGAATTACGAGTTTCGAATTACGAATTATAGCAAACAGCTGTCAGCATTCAGCGATAGGACTAAATAAAGACGAGATTCCGGACCTGTCTGCCGTTGGGCGGGCAAGCTGGCATGACAGAATGAGAATCATAAAGTAAAATATATTTAAGTAGTTACTGTTGCAGAAAGCAAAAATTCTAATAACTGTCATTCTGAACTTGTTTCAGAATCTTATGTTTGCAACGATTTGTGAGACCCTGAAATAATTTCAGGGTGACAAATAACAGCTTTTTTAACAGTAACTGACTAGTTGATATTTTCGGATGTGAAAATGGCATACAGGGAAGAAATAAAATTTTTCAGCAAGACATTTTACCTCATTCTCGGTGCGGTCGTTATTGCCTCACTCTATTTTCAGACCCGGGGGATCTCCGCGGTACTGCCGATTGTTATTCTTGCTGTCATAATACCATTGCTCTTTGGCCGGCTTTTAATATCAATAAGTGAACATACCCTTCATATACAATTCGGTTACACCGGGTTAATGAAAAAGGACATTCCTGTCTATGCTATAAAAGATGCACGTATTGTGACATATAAGCCCCTTCGTCAATTCGGGGGGTGGGGCATCCGGTGTGGAACTTTCGAAGGCATGAAAACAGGATGTTACTCCATGAGAGGAGACAGGGGGGTGCTTCTTGAACTCACACAAAACGTACGCGTATGTATCACGAAAACCGACCGGGTCATAGTAGGTGTCAACTCTCCTGAAAAAATGATATCTGCCCTGGGCGCAATCGGGACCAGAGTTAACGCATGAGATTTTCAGGGTCAGCGGTCAGCATATGCACTGTCTACATATAATAATTTTCAGGAGGGGAGCATGATTAAAAAAATAACCGATATTTTCAAGGAAAAAGAAAAGACCTTTTCATTTGAGTACTTCCCACCAAAGACACAAAAAGGAGTAGACAACCTTTATGAGACTGCTGCTGAGTTAAACAGGCTCTCTCCGGATTTTGTGTCCGTCACATACGGAGCAGGAGGGTCATCACGCGGAGCGACCATGGATATCTGTACTGAAATTCAAAAACGGTTTGACCTGAGCGTGTTGCACCACTTCACCTGTGTCGGTCACAGTCTTGAAGAGCTGAAGGAGATCATACACCAGATGAATGAAAACAATATTCAGAATATTCTTGCGCTTCGGGGCGATCCGCCCAAGGGGGTCGATTCCTGGGAACCGGCACCTGACGAGCTTCAGTACTGCTACCAGCTTATCGATCTCATTAAAGACAGCGATAAAGATTTTTTCAGCATCGGGGTAGCCGGCTTCCCTGAAGGTCATATCAACTGCCCTGATAAAGAAACAGATACCCGATATCTCAAAATGAAAATAGACCATGGCGGAGAATTCGTTGTTACCCAGCTCTTTTTTGACAACGCTGTCTATGCAGAATATCTTGAAAGACTCAATAATGCGGGAGTAAATGTCAGGGTCCTTCCCGGGATACTCCCCATAACGAGCTACGAGGGACTGATCAAATTCTGCAATATATGCGGCACGAACATTACCCCGGAGGTGCATGATATCTTCCGGCCGATACGCGATGACGAAGAGGCAACAAGGGAGGCAGGCATCGAGTTTGCCGTCCGTCAATGCCGTGACCTGCTCGAACGCGGCGCACCCGGGCTTCATTTCTTTACCCTGAACAAAGTGGAACCTGCCAGAGAAATATGGAAAAGATTGGGCTTATAAACAGGAAAAAGAGACCAGGGCTTGAAAAAGGTATATTGCAATGTATCTCCCGTCCGGCATACAAAAACCCGGACATGTAAGCAGGCTGTGACCCTTTTTCTGTACATTTTCTGTACAATACGGCAAAGATCATTCCGGCGAAGAATCGCATGAAATTAAATCGGAAGTTGACCGCCATATAGCCATACCAGATCAGGCGCCGGCGTTTAATACAGGAGAGAAAAAATTCACAAACATCGTGAAGAGGCGAACATGAATGCAGCATATGAGGAATTCATAAAATATGGGTGAGCTTAACGTATTAATTGCCGATGATGTGGTTAATGTACGTAAATTTATATCTTCTGCCATTGCCAATAATTTCCCCAATGTCAAGATCTCTTCCGTAGCTAACGGCAATGAAGCAAAGAACAAACTGGAATCAAATCACTATGATCTCGTCCTGTGCGACCGGGGATTATCCCATATATGCGGTACTGATTTATTGAAGTGGTTAAAAAGTCATAAAACCCTCAGCAAAGTTCCTTTCATCATGCTGTCTTCAGACAGTAATCAGGATTCAGTTGTACAGGCCCATGAACTGGGAGCAAAGGCCTATATATTAAAACCGCTTACCATTGATAAATTAATATCTAAACTTGATATCTACCTGAACAAATACAACAAAAGGCAATTTGAAAGGTTTCATCCATCAGGGCAGGTCCATTTCAGCTTTAACTCCCATACTTGTAAAGGTAAACTCCTTGATATAAGTGCTGGCGGATTATCGGGCCTTTTTAATATCACTGATACCCTTCCACAAATAGGCGGAGAAATAATGACCGCACTTAATCTGGAACAGACGTATAATATAGAGAATATGCATGGATTTATTCTCAGGATTCAACTTGCAGAGGCATTAATAACAGCGCAACATGTAAAAATCGCTTTAAAATTTACGCATGAAAAAACTCCTGAAAAGAAAAAAGAGCTTGAAAATATTTTATTTGCTCTAACTAGTTAATCATTAATGAGGTGAGAGATGAGATACGTAAGGATAATCAGGCCGGGCATTTTATTTGTGTTAAGTCTTACATTGCTCCTTTCCTGTACAAGTGGAAAGATCAGCACAGACGACAAGCAAAAAGTACAGGGTGCCATGAAAGTATTTGTAGATGACAAGCTGGCAAAAAATGGCAATGTTTATAAGATTGAGGATAAAAGCGGAGTTTTTGATTATCTGCATGAGGGGGTGAAAAAAAGCGGCGATCTGCATGTGTCATGTGCTGATGTGAAAGTGGGTAATGATATCTATGATATCGATTATTATGTAAAAAAAGAAAACGGCACATATACCGTTATGAAAGAGGTACTGCATAAGATAAATAAGGAAGAAATAAACCGACCCTTATGGGCGAAAGAATAGTTTTATACTTCCATTGAGCAGCAGCTCAGAAGAGGGGCGGACACTTTCAGGCCCCGGCCATTTTTCTGTATATGTTGTTAAAGGAACTACCTTGAAATCTGTTTCATGTGGTGATCATACAGATCATGTATCATTCGATTGTCTATTTTTCTTATTCGAGCTAACCTGTCAATCTGTTCTAACTGCCATTCGTTTAATTCATTAAATTCAAGACCTATCAAAATAGAAAAGCAGGGTTGTGCAGCATCTTTTTTAATCCAGCAGATGCGGGTATTGAGTGAGATACGTTCTCCCTGCGGCACATCTATTTCAAGTTCTATCCTGGCATCTCTCTGCTCGATTATGTCGAATCGATTATATTTATCTTCGAGCTGGATACAGGCCCCCTCTGTTGAAAGGTTTTTGATGTACCCTATAAAAGACTTTTCCAGAAGATTTGGAGAGAAAAGCGTCAATTCCAGTGGATATGACAACAGCAATCGTGTATTCCCTCTTTTTTCGGATAACCCGGTATTCATATGTAATAAGTTCGACTTATTGAAGAAAAAACTTAAGCTGGTAACATAAATGAATTATCATCAAGGTGTCTGCTATTTAGAGTCTGTGTATAAAGTCAAACTTTAAGCCGTCATTCCCGCAGTCCTTAGGCGGGTCGGAGCGACTCTCGCGTAGACTCGCATCGAGAATCCAGTGTTTTAAATGAGTTCTGGATGCCCAACTACAGATCCCTGCTTACTGACTGCTGGGGCAGGCTTCGGGCATGCCAAAAATATAAACAACAGTTTATACACAGACACTATTTAATATTCATCATCAAAATATTATCGATATTTAAATGCAACAGATATCCAGAAAAATGGATTTATTACTCGAATGACTGAAGCTGCCCTGTTGGACTTGTAAACAGCAATCGCCCGATCTATATAGTCTATCGCTGCATCCGGTTCAATATCATTACGGGCGAGATTGAAAATATTGAGTATTAAATTTATATTTTGTCCGCCCCCCCTGACAGATACTGACGGAGTAGAGGCCGTATAGTATTGCATACGTATTTTTTATGATCAGGTTAATGGCTTTCTTTGCGTCTGCGGCTTCCGGTTTTTCTTTATAAATACCGGTTACCATATTGAGAACACTGTTATCAAAATATGTATTCACCAGTGTTCGAAAATGTATTAATAATTTTATTCGTGCCCTGTTTTCCCAGAAGGGAATATCTTTGTAATGTTTTCTTGCCTGCTTCATCAATTATATATGCCGTATACATTTTACAACATCCTGTCTGCCTGCCCTTATTGTTCGGTTCATACAGAGAAATTCTTTATGTATCAGGTATCAGGGGTGCAGAGGATATGGAATTATGAATCAGGAATTACAAATTACGGGGTCTGATTGTTTAAAGAGGGTTGGGATTTGAGGTGAAATTCAAGGTGCCAGTGAACTCCACTCCAGCTTTTAAATTATTTCTCATAATAATAAACAGACTTATTAACATCAGGAATAATCAGTTTTTGTCCGGGATAAATAATTGATTTTGGACCTTCTAATTCCAGATTATTTGCCTCTGATAATCGTCGGGGGGACACACCATGCCGTTTAGCTATTGCAGAGATACTGTCCCCCTTTTTCACCACATATTCCTCTTCAGGCTGTACCGTGTCTTCAGTTTCCGCAACCTTTTTTTCAAATCTTGGTATTGACCAGTCTGTTAGATCTTCTTCCTCCTCCCTGGTGCAGCCGGAAAACCCAAGAATGTATACCCCTGCAATAAGAATTAAGAAGGATAATACACTTCTCTTCATGGCTTTTCCCCTTTTTTTAAGTATGGTTATTCCCTGACTTAATTATATCACGAATTTTATCCGCCCGGATTGACCCCTTCCCGCAAGAAAAACTCACACATCTTACTCAGAATAAAAGATTACCAATATAAATTGTTACCCCCGATATTTGAATGAACTGCTATATAACGTACATTTATAGCATCTATAAATATTAATAAGTTGACAGTGACTGCAGTTAGTGATAAATACAAATTAATACATATATTGCCCGATAAAACCAGACCCTATGGACTGAGGGGGAGAAAAATGAAGGGGTTAGCAAAAAATATGGCCGGGCTGCCCATGGATGGACCTTTGGCAAGTCAGTTTTTTATTTTAACATCTTTTAAATTAACAAAAGTTTAAAAAATGAGAGATGTCACTCACATCAGGCGGTATGTATCAATATCGCGCATTATTGCTGGATTGATTATTGCTCCCTTTTTGGGATTACTATTGTACGTTATTTCGCTTTCACTTCAATCCCCATTCAGTTTAGGTACATTAAGTTCCACGGTGATGAGTTCTCTCATTTATTTCTTCTCAATCATATCAAATCTGGGACCGTACTTTCCTGTCCTCGCATTGATATCAGGCACAATAGTTATGTTTCTCTTAATGAAATATTATTCATGGAATATTGCAATATGTGTTATAGGATCAGTGATGAATGCAATCCTGGCAGCGTTTCTCTTTTTGATCCTGCTTTTACTAACCGGAGCACCATTCATTCCTGCATTAGCAGGATCCGTGCGGTTGCTCTCATTGATCACTGTACCGTCAATACTGGCAGGCATATTGTTCTGGTTTATCGTAGTGTTTAAAAACACGTTCATACGAACGTATTGGAAGATGGAAGTTAACTGATTGTCGCAGTTTGACTATATCAACTATACTGAAAAGTAAAAATATTGCCCTGCAGCCTGGGATCAACCCTTGAATGTGGACTGCCTTATATTTAACCGGACAATTACAAAGGATTGCACCCCCGACTTTTTAATGTTTTATAAGAACAGGATTTGACCAAAACCCCTGATAGTACCTCGAAAAGATCGGATATAGTGAGAAATGAGCGCAACTCCCTCTGCGATCTGTTTCGATGAATGACTATCATTCCGGCTTTACTCCTGTGCGCTGGATCACAGTAATTGATTATGAATTAAGTGTTTAATAAGAATATGGAGGTGTAGATGAACACATCCTTCAATTACATGATGCTCATGAGTACGCTGTCGGTTGTCGTTCTGATCCTTACCATAATTCTGCTGCGGTATTACAAAAAAGAGATCAGGGAAATTCAGGCAAAAGAATCGAGATTTCATGTTAATCTGCAGCCTGACTCTATAAGCAATCTGTCAAATCTTCTGATACAGAACTTTATTACCCTTAATTCATACTATTCAGAGCACCTCTCACAGTACAGCCGCAGCGCTTTGGCCTCTATCATCATCGCTGTCATTGGATTCATGGTCATTATCGCAGGGATTCTGGCGGCTGTTATCGGCAATCAGGTAACCCTCGGTACGGTAAGCAGCTCAGCAGGGATCATTGCCGAGGCTGCCGCATTTCTCTTCTTCAGGCAGACCCATTCATTTCAGGTGCAGGTGCAGGATTCTCTCAAGAAGCTTGTGTCAACACAATACCTCATGACGTCAATTTCCATTTCCAAGGAGCTCGATGAGGAGAAAAAGGCACTTGAAGTAGGGCGGATAAACGATCATCTTCGATCCCTCATGAATATTCTTCATGGAGTAAATGGAAATTGTGAGGTTGTGATGCTGAATAAACAAAAGGCATGAAAGAAACAGGTCCTGACCAGAGGATCGACTTTATGTAAATTTATATTAACTGGAACTGAACACGATTAATTTCATATATTTCCGCTTCATATGATTTAAATCATATGAAACTTTTCTGTTCTGAAATATCTTTATTGCATGAAGAGGGTACATAAACCGTACGCATTTCCTTTCAGTAACCGATGCGGGACATTATGTAACTTTTCGGTTATGATTAATCCATGAGATTAATGTTTTTAACAGGTCATAGTGATATACTGGATGTAATGCATCTTAAACATACACAGTGACTGACAAAATAACAAGAATAGTGTTAATCATTTATAAAGGAGAGAAAGTATTATGCATGTACTCACAGACTTCATTAATCAACCAATAAATCATAAAATAAAAATATTGAGTATCTTCAGTCTCATTTGTCTCATCGTTTTCCCCGCATGTGCTCCACAAACCAAGACACAGAAAGGGGGAATGGTTGGTGCAGGAGGAGGTGCGGCAGCAGGTGCGTTAGTCGGCTATTTAATTGGAAAAGATGCAGAATCAACGTTGATAGGCACCGCAATAGGAGCCGCAGTCGGAGGGGCCACCGGTGCCGGAGTGGGAAGAATGATGGATAATCAGGAAAGGGACATGCGTGAGGCATTGGCTGAATCTGAGGCAGCTGCTATTCGTCGGGAA
>CALZJD010000153.1 GCA_945787795.1 Thermodesulfovibrionia bacterium
GCGGTCAATTTTATATTTCATTAACCCGCGGACCCCGTTATCACGAAAGTTATTACTGAATAACACCCTGTTGTCCCTGATAGCGTCATCTACAAAAACCGGCGCTTCAAGAGTGCCGATCAGCGTGCTGAACCGGACCCTCTCTCCCCCTGTCAGTCCGAGTCTGTCCGCTGCACCTCTGCTTATCTTCAGTTCAGGCACCGGACTTATTCTGTTCAGTGAGGGGGACCTTCTTGAAAGTGTCCCTGAATGAAAAAGCGGTTTATCAGGGACAAGATAAAAATCTGCGCCATATTCGTCTGCTGATTCAGCTAATGCCGGGATCTCATTGATTTTACCCCTTAATGGTTCACCATGATATGGCCACAGGCTGTTGCCCCTGCTGATCTCCCGGTACGTCAGATCCCGGTACAAAGGGGAGACCTCTGCAATTTCATTCATTATCTCCTCAGGGTTTTCATAACTCATTTGAAAGCCCATTTTACAGGAAATATCTGAAATAATCTTCCAGTCTTCCATGCCCAGAGACACATGTACCGCCTTTTTCTGAAGCTGCACCCTTCTCTCAAGGTTTGTATATGTTCCTTCTTTTTCTGTCCAGCCCTTTGCCGGCAAAACAACGTCTGCCATTTCAGCGGTTTCAGTCAGGTACATGTCCTGCACCACCAGAAAATCCAGGGCCTCCAAAGCCTCCCTGATATATGCTTGGTCAGGAAGGTGAAATACAGGATTATCTCCCATTATATACAGGGCCTTCATCTGCTCACTTTTCATGCTTTCCATCATTTCCATCAGGGTAAGGCCCTCTTCTGCCGGAACAGTTCCCTTCCATGCAATTTCAAACTTGTTTCTGAAATCATGAATATCAATGGGTCTTCCTCCGGGCAGCATATCAGGGACGCACCCTGCATCGATCAGCCCCTGTTCATTGGGCCTCTCTGAAAGAAGGTAAAGACGGGCCTCCAGTAGATAGGCCAGTCCTGCCACAGCAAATATTGATCTGTGTCCATCCGTGCGCTGGACCAGGTCCGGACCAAACACAATTGATACTGATGAGCCCCCGGCAAGGATATTCTTCATTTCATCAAAGCCCTTTATATCAGAATGTCCTGACTGTTTTTCAGACAGCACTCGTATACCGTTATCAACGTCCAGTTTCTCTCCTCTTACGCCCGTGTTCCTGAACAGAGATACAACGAGCTCTTCAAGCAGATCAGCCTCCTTAAAAACAGGTGCATCGATCTGTAATGCCCTGAACCGCTCCAGTCCTTTTGCATACCCCAGGGTAATTATCTTTGCCCCTCTCTGCGCTGCGTCTCTTATTGAGAGCCCCAGCACAGGGTTAATCGCTGTCGGATCTCCCCCAACAACAAGAACAGCATCTGAATTTTTCAGGCCATCAATGATGTTTGCTGTAATTCCCTGGCCCAGCAGGTCCTCAAAATATTTTTGCGCTGCTGCAAATCCGGTCCTGGACAGGGAATCAATATTATTGGAACCGCAGGCCATACGTAAAAATTTCTGAAAGATATAATTGTCCTCGTTTGAACAGCGCGCAGAAGCAATGCCTCCGATCGCACTCCCCCCGTCCCTGCTCTTGATTTCTCCGAGTCTGGCTGCAACTATACTTAATGCCTCGCTCCATGTGCTCTCCTCAAGTTTTCCGTTCTTCTTTACCAGGGGAGTGGAAAGCCTGTCAGGGCTTTTTATAAATTCATATCCGAACCTGCCCCTGACACAGAGAAGCCCTTTGTTAAGCCCCTTCCCGATTCTGGGCACCACCCTTTTTATGGAATCGTCCCTTACCTGGACCGTAAGTGAACATCCGACACCGCAGTACGCACATATGGTCTCGACTTCATCCTGAATCTGCCAGGGTCTGAAACTGTGCATATACAGCCGGCTCAGTATGGCGCCCACAGGACATACGGTAAGACAGTTACCGCAGTACTCGCAGTTAAATGAGTCAGATGAAAAGGGCGCCATTTTTGTCCGGTTTCCCCTTCCTACCATGGATATTGCCGAAGCCCCCTGCACGTCCCTGCACATCCGTACACATCTGGTGCATACAACACACCTCTCCATATTACGTGCAAGTATAACGTCTTTATGGCTTTCCGGTACTTTCCTTTTTTCTTCCCTGTACCTTCCTACACTCGGGCCGTACCTGTTGACAAGGTCCTGCAATTCACACTCTCCGGCCTTGTCACAATAGGGACAATCAAGCGGATGGTTAATGAGAAGAAATTCCAGGATGCTCTTTCTCACTGCTGATATTTCGTCAGATTCTGTTCTCACAACCATGCCGTCAGCAGCCATCAATTGACATGCGTTCTGCAGTTTGGGCATTCTTTCAACCTCAACCACGCAAAGCCTGCACCCTCCATAGGGCTTAAGCACTTCGTGATGGCACAAAGTCGGAATTTTTATTCCGGCCTGTCTGGCCGCATCAAGCACTGACATAGATGTATCCAGCTCAATCTCTTTTTCGTTTATAGTTAGCGATATCATATCATTTAATTTTCAGTTACATTATTAAAAATATTAATTCTGTGTTAAGGTACACTTTTTCGCCCTGATATGGTCTTCAAATTCATTTCTGAAATGATGTATCAGGGCCTTTACCACGCCTGCTGCGCCATCTCCCAATGGACAGAATGTTCTGCCTGTCATGGTGCCGGACACATACATGAGAAGGTCTATGTCTTCATCCCTTCCCTTTCCATTTTCTATGCGCTCAAGCACCTTTCTTAACCAGTCTGTCCCCTCTCTGCAGGGAACACATTTACCGCATGATTCATGCTCAAAAAATTTCATTGCCCTGTATGCAACTTTGACCATGCACACTGATTCATCCATTACTATGACGGCGCCGGAACCGAGCATGCTTCCTGCTTCCTGCATCGATATAAAGTCCATTTTGCAGTCTATGCTATTGGCCGGGAGCACAGGAGTGGAAAGGCCTCCCGGAATAACAGCCTTTAATGTGCCATTATTTTTTATGCCGCCGGCATAGTCATAAATGATTTCTTTGAGAGATATCCCCATGGGCAGCTCATACACACCCGGCTTATTGACCGATCCGCTGACGCAGAACAGTTTAGGTCCCGGGCACTCTTCACTCCCTATTCCTGCAAATTTTTCACCACCGATCTCAACAATATATGGAATATTGGAAAGGGTCTCAACATTGTTGACAATAGTCGGCATGTCCCACGCACCCTGATTGACCGGAAAGGGCGGCTTGCTCCGGGGCTGGCCCCTCTTGCCTTCAATGGACTCGATAAGCGCTGTTTCTTCACCGCAGATATAAGCTCCAGCACCCTGATACACAGAGATATCAAACGTTTTGCCTTTTCCAAGGATGTCATTACCCAGATAGTTTTTATCATGGGCCTGCCTGATCGAGTTCTCCAATATCTCCTTTGCTTCAGGATACTCACCTCTCAGATATATGTACCCCTGTACTGAACCGAGAGCAATGCCGGAGATTATCATCCCCTCAATCAGGAGATGAGGGTTTTTCTCCAGAATGGATCTGTCCTTGAACGTACCCGGCTCTCCTTCGTCAGCATTGCATATGAGGTATTTAGGGAATTTCGGATCAGCTGAAGCAAAGCGCCATTTCATGGCAGTGGGAAAGCCGGCCCCGCCTCTTCCCTTAAGTCCGGATGTGCTGACTTCCTCAATAATGTCAGCAGGCTCAAGCTCAATCGCCTTTGTCAGACCCCTGTATCCGCCAGCATTCAGATACACATCGATGTCCGCTGACTTCGGGGTGTCTATATTTTTCAATAAAATTTTTTCCAAAATATATCCCGTTATTAGTTACTCGGTTTTCGATGTTCCGAATAACTAATAACAAATAACGATTAACATTACGCGTATTTTT
The DNA here is from genome assembly GCA_945787795.1 of Thermodesulfovibrionia bacterium. Lineage (GTDB taxonomy): Bacteria > Nitrospirota > Thermodesulfovibrionia > UBA6902 > UBA6902 > CALZJD01. The sequence goes on from CALZJD010000153.1 coordinate 3,893, forward strand.
CCAATATTTCCCCGATCTTCTGCTCCGTCAAATTATCATGAAAGTCAGTGTTTACCAGCATTGCCGGTGCAGTACCGCACGCGCCAATGCATTCCATTATTACAAGAGAAAACCTTCCATCCGGAGTTGTCTCATTTGGCTCCATGCCATACATTGATTTAAGAAGATCGACGAGGTCATCAGACCCGGCGATCATGCATGATATGTTTGTACAGATCTGGACAAGGTTTCGCCCGACAGGTTTGTGTTTAAACATGGAATAAAAAGAAGCTGTCCCCCTTACCTTTGCTTCAGGCAGATTGAGCGCTTTTGCAACAAGGAGCAGCGCTTCACTGCTGAGCCAGCCGAATTCACGCTGTGCTATGTACAGGGCAGGCAGCAGGGCACTTTCCCTGTCCGGATAGCTGCTTCGTATATTGTGGATCTCCTGTAACGCAGTCTCGTTTAGCATATCTCTTTTGAACTGTTAGTTGTTAATCAAGAATTGTAATTATGAAAAAAACTGACAGCACTTCTATCTGTCACATTCTCCCAGAACAATATCTATACTGCCGATGTTTGCTATTACATCTGCGACGAGACCGCCCTCACAGAGTCTGGGCAAGGCCGCAACATGGACAAAGGACGGGGCCCTGATTCTCATACGGTAAGGCTTGCCTGTACCATCACTTACTATATAAAAACCGAGTTCCCCTTTCGGGACTTCAGTAGCCACATATATTTCACCCTCAGGTGGTGTCTGCGGGCCTTTTGTGACCAGAACAAACTGGTGTATAAGATGTTCCATATCAGCAAGGACCTTGTCCTTGGGAGGTAATGTGAATTTCGGCGCGTCTGCCATTATGGGCCCTTCAGGTATTTTTTCTATGCACTGCCTGATTATCGAGTTGGATTGACGGAATTCTTCCATCCGTACGCGGTACCGGTCATACACATCGCCGTTTTTGCCCGTTGCCACCTCCCACTCCACCCTGTCATACACTCCGTACGGTTTATCCTTTCTGATATCATAGGGGACACCTGATCCTCTGAGGGTAGGTCCGCTGAGACCCCAGCTAATGGCCTCTTCAGCAGATATCACGCCTATGCCTTTGGTCCTGCGAAGCCATATGCGGTTTTTATCAATAAGTGTTTCATACTGCTCTACCCTGCCCGGAAACTCATTTGTAAATGCAAAGACATCTTCCAGCCACTTTTTATCAACGTCATTTTTCAGTCCGCCGAT
>CALZJD010000154.1 GCA_945787795.1 Thermodesulfovibrionia bacterium
CTTTTGATTGCTTCCGGGATATGCAGGGCTGGACGCGTTAAAAATTAAAAAGTGTCTGAGCGGAGCGAGTTTTTTTAATTTAGCGACCAGACCGGAATAGCACGGAAATTAAGCAATCTTGTGGGGTGTCCTTCTTTGGTTCTTTCTTAGACAAGTAAGAAAGAATCCGTCGTTTGGGGGCGGAACCCCAATTTTAATCAAGTCATTACATGAATAATACAGGTTAAGTGAGATGTGAAGGTACTACAATGGCAGATGACCTGAAACATCTGCCCTTTTAAAAAAATACTATTTCTTTTTGGCCGTCTCTTTTATCAGTGCCTGTCCAATGACATTTCTCTGAATCTGGTTTGTTCCTTCATAAATCTGAAGTATCTTTGCATCACGCATCATCTTCTCAACTGGATATTCTTTCATATAGCCTGATCCGCCCATGACCTGCACAGCATCAACGGTAACCTTCATGGCCATATCAGTGGCAAAGAGCTTTGCCATGGCAGACTCTTTTGAAATGTCCTTTGCTCCACTGTCAATATATTTGGCTACTGAATAAACAAGCGCCCGTGCAGCCTCGATCTCGGTTGCCATGTCAGCAAGAATGTGCTGTACCGCCTGAATACTGATCACAGGCTGTCCAAACTGATGTCTTTCCTTTGCAAATTCAGATGCTGCTTCAAATGCCCCCTGTGCAACGCCCACTCCCTGGGCGCCTACTCCGGTCCTGGACTTATCAAGGGTCTTCATTGCCACAATAAAACCCATGCCCTCCCTGCTAATCAGGTTTTCTTTAGGGATCCTGCAGTCTTCGAAAATAAGTTCCCTTGTAGACGACGCCCTTATTCCGAGTTTGTTCTCCTTTTTACCAAATGAGAAGCCCCCCTGGCACCTTTTTTCCTGTCGGTTATTGCGATGATAGTGTATATTTCTGCCTCACCGGCATTTGTAATCCACTGTTTGGTTCCATTAAGAACATATTCATTGCCATCAAGAGCAGCACTCGTCTGAACACCTGATGCATCACTTCCTGCATTTGCTTCTGTGAGACCAAAGGCAACAAGCCTTTTTCCTGATGCTATATCAGGCATGTACTTCTTTTTCTGATCTTCAGAACCATATAACATGAGCGGGTATGTTCCCAGAGCATTTGCAGCGAATGTAGTGGAAACTCCCAGACACGACCTGCTGAGTTCTTCAACTGCCAGTGTGAACTCAAACCCCCTCATGCCCATTCCTCCATATTCTTCCGGGATATGGATCCCAAAGAAATCAGATTGAGCAAGAATTTTCATTATATCCCAGGGGAATTCCTCTTTCTCATCCAGTTCAGCCCTGATAGGCATAACCTTCTCATCCGAAATCTGTCTTGCAAGATCCCTTATCATTGCCTGCTCTTCAGTTAAAAAATAATCCATTCTTCCTCCTAAAATAGTTATTCGTTATCAGTTATTCGTTATTGGAGATATTCGAATAACGATTAACATATAACAAATAACATTCCTGCTTTGTTCCGTCGTCTTTGGTTCTCACCATCTTATCATTGCCGATGCCCAGGTCAGTCCACCGCCAAAAGCTTCGAGCATGACATAGTCGTTTTTTTTAAGTCTTCCCGCTCTTACAACTTCATCAAGGACAATCGGGATGGAAGCGCTTGAAGTATTCCCATATTTATCAAGATTGACCGCAACCCTTTCCATAGGCAGGTTTAGTCTCTTTGCACCCTTTCCATAGGCAGGTTTAGTCTCTTTGCAGTAGCAGTGATTATTCTGAGGTTGGCCTGATGGGGAATGAGCATGGCCAGTTCAGAAGGCTTTATATTATTCGCCTTTAACGTATCAACGACAAGCTTCTCCAGCCTCTTAACGGCCACTTTAAAAGTTTCATTACCTCTCATCTTGATGAAATGCATTCCCTCTTTAACTGTTTTCAATGTCGGAGGATGACTGGCACCGCCTCCCGGCACACATATATAATCCCAGAGCTTACCGTCCGAATGGATATGCGTTGACATAATTCCGCTCTTACCCTTTGTGGATGTAAGCACCACTGCACCTGCACCATCACCAAATATTACGCAGGTTTTTCTGTCTGTCCAGTCAAGGAACCTGGAATTTACTTCTGCCCCGACAAGGAGCACCTTTTTAAACGTGCCACCCTTTATAAAATTGTCCGCCACAGACAGGCCGTATATAAAGCCACTGCATGCTGCATTAAGATCAAATGCCCCTGCATTTTTTGCGCCCAGCCTGTCCTGAAGAATAGAAGCAGTTGACGGCATAGGCATATCACCGCTCATGGTAGCAACAATGACCAGTTCAATATCATTGGCCTCCAGGCCTGCTGCCTGCAATGCCTTTTTTGAAGCCTCAAGACAGAGATCTGATGTTGTCTCGCCCTTCTTAACTACCCTTCGCTGCTTAATGCCTGTTCTTTCAATAATCCATTCATCAGAGGTATCTACTAATTTTTCAATGTCAGAATTAAGAACAACTTTATCCGGGAGATATGAACCTGTTCCAATTATCTTACTCCTCAACGGCAACCCTGGCTCTCCTTGTTATGCCTTCATTAATTTCTTTGGATATTATGTTCAGGATCCCTTTGCTGTGAAAAGTCCCGGCCACCATTATGGCATTTTTAATTGCTTTTGCTGTTGAACGGCCATGGCCCATGATGCAGGGGCTGCTCAGTCCCAGCAAAGGCGCGCCCCCGTATTCAGTATAGTCTGTTTTCTTTTTAAAGCTCTTCAAAGCATCCTTCAGAAAAAAGGCACCCAGCTTTCCCGTTGATCTGTCCAGTATTTCTCTTTTAAGCATTTTTGACATGGTCTCAGCCAGGCCTTCGGCAATCTTCAGGGCTATATTACCCACAAAACCATCGCATACAACGACATCAGCCTCACCTTCAAAAACATCCTTACCCTCAATATTACCGATAAAGCTCATATCAGAACTCTTTAACAGCTTGAATGACTCCCTGGTCAGTTCATTCCCCTTGGCATCTTCTTCACCGATGCCAAGGAGGCCGATCTTTGGATTGTCAATATTAAAGATATATCTTGCATAGGCCTTTCCCATAACTGCAAACTGGTGAAGATGGACCGGCTTGCAGTCAACATTTGCTCCCGCATCAATCAATACAAAATGGTCACGAAGGGAAGGCATTACCGCGGCAATGGCAGGTCGTTCAACTCCCGGCAGCTTGCCGAGAACCAGCAGTGCCGTAGCCATGACTACTCCTGAATTGCCCATGCTTACTATAGCATCTGCACTTCCGGATTTAACAAGGTCAATAGCTATCTTGATAGACGAGTCCTTTTTTCTTCTTATCGCCGTAAGAGGGGAGTCATCCATCTCAACAACCTGGGAGGCATGTTTAATAGTGATCTGTGAGCCTGAATATTTCTTTTTCTCAAGTTCTACTCGTATTGCAGGTTCATCCCCTACAAGTACCAGAGAAATATCCCTGTCTTCACTGAGCGCACCTATAGCCCCTTCAACCGTAGTTGCAGGAGCAAAGTCACCACCCATTGCATCAAGAGCTATTATCATGCAGATTCTTTTTCTATTACTTCAAGTATCTTTTTGCCATTATAGCTTCCGCAGCTCATGCATACACGGTGCGGAAGTTTAGGCTCGTCACATTCAGGGCAGACAGCAAGAGACGGAGAAGTAATCTTCCAGTTTGCACGTCTCTTGTCTCTCCTTGACCTGGTATGTCTCGAGGTCGGATTAGCCATTTTTTACTCCTTTCTTCGATTCAGTGATTCCTTATATTTCGCCAGAGGTGCAAGCCTCGGATCTATATGGTCATCTTTACAATTGCAGGACTGCACGTTTCTATCTGCTCCACATCTTGAACATATACCCCGGCAATCATCATTACATAAAGGCTTCATCGGCACTTCCAGGAGCACCTGTTCCTTAACAAGAGCTGCCAGGTCTATTTCTTCCCCTGTATAAAAACCAACGCCCATCTCATCACCCGAAAGCTCCTGCCTGCCTTCTGGTTCAGATTCTTCAGCAGGGGTATATTCTTCCCTGAAGTCCAGATCAACAGGACGGGAAAAATCATTAAGGCAGCGGCTGCACGTTAATGAAAGTACCCCTTTTACAGACCCGTCCACAAGGATCTTTTTTCCAAATCTTAATAACTTTATCCGGACAGAAGCTGTGTCCGGTTTTGCCTTGTTGCCCGTAATAACCGGCAGGACAAATTCCTGCTCCAATCCCTCTTCAGGAATATCAAAAATGTTTATCCGCATATCAAAGACCTTCAGACTAAAGCCGGACTTTAAATTATAAGGAGTGATACAGACTGATGTCAATTAATATAACAGTTATTTTGGTTTTATTTTCAGACTGATATCAGCAGCAGGAGCAGAATGAGTAAGCAGTCCTACAGATATACAGTCAATGCCTGTTTTTGCTATTGAGCTGACATTGGCAAGATTTACATTTCCAGATGCCTCGATTAAGACGGAAGCATTTCTTTTTCTTATCAATTGAACGGCCTTCCTCATCCTGTCCAGCGGCATGTTATCAAGCATTATCATATCGGCGCCCGCAGAAAGGGCCTGATTGACCTCGGAAAGTGTTCCTGTCTCGACTTCCACTTTTTTCCTCCTGCCCTTTCCCTGTCTGGCAAGCCGTACCGCATTTTCTATTCCGCCTGCTGCCTCAATATGATTGTCTTTAATCAAAAATGCATCATAAAGCCCAAAACGATGATTGTGCCCTCCCCCCATTTTCACAGCATATTTGTCTAAATATCGTAAGCCAGGGGCTGTCTTCCTCGTGTCCAGAATTTTCACGCCGCTCGCTTTAATCCTGTTTACAAAGGAGTTCGTTAACGTTGCTATGCCGCAAAGTCTTTGTAATATATTGAGAGCGACCCTCTCTGCCAATAATATGCTCCGGGTGTTTCCCCTCACTTCAGCAAGTATTTCCCCTTTTTTCACAGAAACACCTTCATTGGATTTCATTTTGAATTTTAGTCTGCTGTCTACCAGAAGGAACGTTCTCTTAACAAAAGGAAGACCGGCTACGGTAAATCTGTCTTTAGAAATAAATGTGCCAACCGATACATGACCTGCCGGGACGGTTGCTGAAGTTGTAATGTCACCCGTGCCGATGTCCTCTTTAAGGGCATTCCTGATAACCGCATCAATGGCAGGTGAAATTCTGATTGGATGGATCTGAGGCATTTTTAAATATTATTCAGATTGTTCAAGTTCTTTCAGCTTGTCAATGTTTCCCTTGATAACCTGAATTTTATCCAAATATTCTTCATGCTTAACCCTGCATTCCTCAACAACTGCTTTAGGTGCCTTATTCATGAATTCCTCATTGGCAAGCTTCTTTTTGACAAAGGTAAGGTCCTTTTCTGTCTTGATGAATTCCTTGTTTAATCTGGTGATCTCAGCATCAACATCGATAATTCCCTTAAGGGGAACATATATCTCCATTGAAGGCTTTATTGCTGATGCTGCATTTTTCGGCACATCAATGTCCTGACCTATACTGATCTCTGCAGTCCTGGCCAGTTTGGTGATAAAAGTCATGTTCTCATTGAGGACATTTTCTGCACCATCCGATGTCTTTAACAGTGCCTTTAACTCAAGAGAAGGAGAAATGTTCAGTTCCCCTCTTATGCTCCTTATGCCGGTTACCGCGTCCATAATAACGGCCATCTTTTTCTCTGACTCCGGGTCGTGGCTTTGTTCATTATATACAGGATATTCCCTGATGCAAAGGCTTTCAACGTCTGATCGTGATGGGAGCTGCTGCCATATTTCTTCTGTTATAAAAGGCATGAAGGGATGCAGCAGAGCAAGGGCCGATTCAACAACATGCACAAGGGTACTTATCGCGGAGCTCTTTGATTCAGCATTATCCCCACCCAGCTCTGGTTTGATCATTTCAACGTACCAGTCACAAAGCTCGTGCCATACAAACTGGTATAGCAGACTGGCCGCATCATTAAACCTGTATTCATCAAGGGCATGATTAACATCCCTGCTCACTCCTGAAAGACGGCTTATGATCCATTTGTCAGCCAGTGAAAGAGACGATGTTGAAGCCGGCAAATCAGCGCCGGAGATGATCCTGGTCCCTTCATCCATATTCATCGAAATAAACCTGGCAACGTTCCATATCTTGTTAAGAAAGTGCCTGTAGCCCTCTACCCGCTCTTCCGAGAATTTAATGTCCCTGCCCTGTGCTGCATATGCTGCAAGCGTGAACCTGACAGCATCTGTGCCGAACGCTTCTGTCATCTCAAGGGGATCTACAACATTGCCCTTTGATTTGCTCATCTTATGTCCTTCGGCGTCTCTGATAAGGGCATGGATATACACGTGATCAAAAGGCTGTTCTCCCCTGAACTTGAGCCCCATCATTATCATCCGTGCTACCCAGAAGAAGAGAATGTCAAAACCTGTAATTAACACACTTGTCGGATAAAATGTCTTAAGGTCATCGGTTTCATCAGGCCATCCAAGTGTAGAGAAAGGCCAGAGCGCAGATGAAAACCATGTATCAAGAACATCCTCGTCCTGTCGCAGCTCAGCACTTCCGCATGTACATTTGTCCGGTGTCTCTCTTGATACAATAATTTCTTCACAGCTGTCACAGTACCAGACAGGTATCCTGTGGCCCCACCATATCTGCCGTGATATGCACCAGTCCCTGATATTTTCCATCCAGTCAAAGTAACTGTTCTCCCAGCCGGATGGTATTATTTTCACCTGACCG